>NQJH01000165.1 GCA_002256685.1 Methylococcaceae bacterium NSP1-2
GGTGAAATACGCGTTATTGCCATAGCGCGAGATAAAGCGGGGCTGTTTTTTGGGCAGGTATTACGTTTTAAAAACAAGCTAGGACACTGGCGAACTTGGTTGTGCCAGTATGCTTATTAGCGGGACGCAGATAAAGTAGCTAAAGCCAACGTTTTGACACACTACGCACGGGTTTGGTGTGTTTTCGTTCCAGCACTAAAGGCGGTAGGATTTGTTTCATCCTACCGCGCTGATTAGGCGGGCTTATCAACTTGCAATGTGTACCGATTGAAAGAACGCCCGTTATTTTTCTGTTCTTTGCCGTGAAAAGTCACTGTGACAAAATCCCCTAACGCGGCGTTTTGTTGTTTCAAGCTGTGTATCAAATAACGATTTAGGTCAACACCGACAACCGCGCCGTTATCTTCCTGTAAAAATAGGGTTTTCTGGTCGTCATAGAGTAAATTTTTATAAATGCCAGTGCCTTGAATGATGCCTGCGATTGTTGCGCCTGCCGAAGGTTGCCAGTAGGTCACTTTGTTTGTTGCTGATTGGTTTTCAGTCATTTTTTTATTCCAGTTTGTTAGTAGGTACAGTTGGGTGCAATTGTACTCGGTTCACCTTAATAGCAGTGAACGCAGTGTCACTGCCATTAAGTTAAGCTGTTCGTGCTGAGCTTGTCGAAGTATGAATGGCTTAACTTCGGGCTTCGGATTTTTCCATTCACCCTTCGACAAGCTCAGGGCGAACGGAAAAATCCTTAACTTAATGGCAATGGAACGCTGCGTGGGAATGAGTGAAAAGTGGAGATATATTTTTGGTAGCCCTATAAAGTGGCTCGCGTTTGAATCGCTGTCGAGCAAGTAGACGCAACCAAACGGTCTTGCTGACTACTGAGTAATAAAACGGGTTGCGTGGGTTTTTGTTCGTTAGGTCGATAGTTTGCGGCGGCGGTGATTTGGCGCAGGGTATTTTGTAGGCTCACGGGTCTTTGTTGCTGAATTTTTGCCCATTCGGTCGTCGTTTTACCCTCGCTATCCTGACGATTGCTAATCAGTTTTATGATAGCGGCTTCACGTTGATAGGGATTCGATTTCAGGAGTAGGCTGATAAATGGGTAGTAACTTTGCCAGCGTAAGCGTTGATAAAAGGGGCTTAGGTTGGCAAAACTGGTATTTAATAACACCGCGCCATTAATATCTTCAGGGTAGGTTTTCATCCATTCCCACGCGACCATGCCACCTAATGAATAAGCCAGTAGTGTGAGTGGTTGTTCTTCTAGCAGACCATCTGCTAATGCTTGTTGGCGCAACAGTGCGGTGATTGCTTCGATACGGTTCGGGCTGGTTTGTTGATAAAAACGTCCAGTACCTGATAAATCGAGGGTATGAATCCGTGCGTTTGATAATCCGTTTTGCAATAGCAGAGGAAATTCGCCCCAATGCGCTGCTTCGCGGGATAAGCCGCGTAATAATAACCAATTCCCTTCCAAACCGTTGTTAGTCATACCATAACCTCAATGCCTGTTGACGATGAACTGCTTGTTGACTCTCATCCAACTGCGCCCATGAATCAGGGTAAAGTAAACTGCGGTGCAGAAAGTCGATTAAAATAAAATGCCGACGCATGACACGTTGTTGTCGATGGGGCAACAAGGGATGAAAAAGACCATGACGATGAAACAAGTGCATCGGGGTTTTTCTCAGCCATAGCCAAGAACCCATTTCCAGTGTTAATGGGATGAATAGCTTTTGGTTAGGATTTTGCTGCATAAATTCATCGTAGAGATAATCCCATAAATCACCATTGATAATATATTCCAAGCTGGTGGGTTCAATTTTATAAATGTGGTGTGGGTAGCTACGGTCAAACAGCATTTTTAACGCGAACGTCTCGGCAATAGTCGCAAATGGTTTTTTACTGGACGCATAGGGAAACCATAATCGATCTCGAATGCCAAAACCAGAATGCAAATCCAGTGCGATAGATAACGGCGCGTTGAAGAGTTGTTGGCGGACAATCTGACACAGTGCGGTTGCCTCCGTTTCCATCGCGGTAGTATCTCCGCGATACCAAGGCAGTTTGGAACTCAACTGCTGACCGCTGTAGAGTTTGATGTTACCAACACCTTCGATAGGCGCGTTACGCATTAAATCAACGCCGTTACCATTGCACCGCATTCCCCAATAAACCCCCACTGGATTGACAATAGGGACAAAGACTAGCCGCGATTTTTCTAAGCGTGCATTGAAACCTTTATCCCAATCCAGCAATTGGGTAATGGTTTGCAAATAGGACAAAATGACTTCTGAACCGATTTTTTCCAATCCATGCACACCGCCGAATAAACCCAACACGGGCACGTCTGCGCCTTTAGCACCCAGTGTTATACAGTAAATGGGAAATTCTTGACCCCGATAGTGAATATGCTCAAGAATTTGTACGTCTGCTCTGTTTCCCAGTCGCTCGATCAGCACTTCGAGCTGTTGAAGCTCTGGAAAGCATTTATTCATCATTTAGTTAGTTTACTAGGGGATTTTCGATATAACGTTGGCGTTTTTTAGGTGCAATTTTATCAATTTCAACCATGATTAGGCTGTCAATGCACTGATTGAAATCGGGATCAATGTTAAAGTCTATGAAATGACAGCCATTATCAACACAAAGTTCCACATATTGTTTGTAGAGTGTGGGAACTTTTACCCCCAGTTTTTTGAGTTCGCTGTTAAGAATTTTAAAGCAGGTTGAATAATCACCGTTAAATTCACTGGCAGAAAACTGGCGGTATTGTTCTGAGATGATAAACGGTGTTCTGGCTTTTGTTTGTAACAGCGTCGAACCGAATTGCTGTTTATAAAAACCGATAATCAATTCCTTCGCCTGTTGCGGATAGGCATTACTGATACTGACAGGACCGAACAGATACTTAATCTCAGGTTGCTCACGCAAATAAGCACCGATGCCATACCAAAGATATTCCAGACTGTGCATTCCCCAATATCGCGGCTGCACAAAGCTTCGACCCAGTTCAATACTGTTAGGCAAAAGGGCTGCAAATTCACCTTGTAAGTTAAATAAAGTTTGCGTATAGAAGCCTTCTATACCCATGGTTGCCATGATTTTAGAGCCCTCGCCAATCCGATAAGCCCCGACTATTTCCAAATCTTTGTCGTCCCACAACACAATGTGTTGGTAATACACATCAAATTTATCCAAATCGAATGCAAATCCTGTACCTTCTTCGACTGTTCTGAAAGTCAGTTCGCGTAGCCGAGCAATTTCCTGCATGACGGGGCAATCATCTTTAAACTGATAAAGAAATATTTTTTTGCCATCACGAGTTTCGCTAAGTAAACGGGAGCGGTAGAGGGCTTTTTTAATCGCTTTGGTATCACCCGGATGCTCAACGGTTGCAACCGTTTCAAATAACGATTTTTGATTTTTTTTGCCCAAATTAAGCACATGTTTTCGAAAGCGGCGACTGAGTAGTTTATTACTCTCTTTGCTGTCGATTAAGGCGTTAGCAGGCACAGGTACGCCAACTTTGAATTTGATTTCTTGCTGCTTCTTATTGAACATTTCATTAACCAGCAAGAAGGTTCCCAACGGTTTATACAACATCGATAAGCTATAAAACAAAGCTGAATTTTTCGCTTTAATATAAATTGGCAAAACGGGGCATTGGTTTTTTTTAGCCAGTTTGATGAAACCTGTTTGCCATTGACCGTCTTCAATGCCTTTTGATGTTATCCGTGATACTTCACCCGCTGGAAATATAATAATCGCTTCTTCGTTTTCCAATGCGGCTTGCAGGATTTGATAAGTGTCTTTAAAGCTTTTTTTGTCCGTTAAGACATCGACAGGTAAAAACACCGATCGCAAATGCTCCATTTGCAGTAATACTCGATTGGCGACAATGCGTACATCGGGTCGAACAGAACGGATGAGTTTAAGCAATGCTAAACCGTCCAGCGTACCAATGGGATGGTTCGCCACAATCAATAATCGCCCTTCGGATGGGATATTCTTGAATGAGTCATTACTGAGTTGATAATTAAATTCAAAATAGCTCAGTAATTTATCGAGAAACGCAAAACCGCGTAGGTGTTGATGTTCAATAATAAATTTGTTTAAGCTCTCTTCGTACAGCAATTTTTTTACGGCACTGACAATGAGTTTATTGTCTTTGCCGAATTTTAAATTGGGATAGATTTCTTGTAGTAGTCGTTCAGCATCAATCATAGCGACTGTTCAGTTACATTAGGTTTTAGCAAGTATATGAATTCGATGTGACACGGAAGTGACAATCACAAGTGCTGGTGAGGTTTTAAAGCTGAAAATCGGGAATACAAACCTAGGTAACTGTTAAGTTCGGTTATAAATCTTAGCGTTTAAATCAAAACCTATCAGCATAATGAAACAGTTAAATTGTATCCATAGCATGACCACCATGATGGTGCCGATACTGCCATATACTTTGTTGTATGTCGCAAAGTTGTTGACATAATAGTTAAATAATAAGGATGCGATGATGGATAAAATGGTTGCTAATAATGCCCCTGAGTTTATTAATTTATAGTTAGGTGACTTAGTAGTAAGCCATGACTGATTGCGTAATTTAGCGCAACTTCGCTAAATATAATCAGTAATGACGCGCTCAACACGAGCAGCGAAAGGGCGACAAATAAAAATAATGACACCAGTCTTTGCTTGATGAAGCTTCTGGTTTCATTAACATGAATGGCGTGATTAAAAGCGTCTATCAGCGCATCAATGCCATTGGTGGCAAAGTAAAGAGTGACTAAAAAACCGAATGATAATAAGCCGTTGTGTTGCGTTTTCACTAAATCATTAATGGTGGCTACAGCGGCTTGGTACGCATTTTCAGGCAGTAAGGCGTGCATTTCGTTGAGCAGTTGCGCTTGTAAATTAGCAACGGGCAAAAAAGGGATTAAGGAAAAAAAGAAGATGATGGCAGGAAACAGAGCCAGAAAAAAAGTGAACGCGACCGCAGAGGCGCGGGTGCTAATCGCATTTTTTCGCGTGTCTACTAAAAAAAAGTAGCCGATGTCATACAGCGTGAGTCCAGAAAAACCGTGTGGTTGAATGGTTTTCGACCAATTTATTAGTTTTTGCGTCGATTCTGTTAATAGCGTTTGCGATGGGTGGGCATTATTTATCATAATTATTTAGGCTATTGAAGGCTGTTAATAGGAGTACATTCTAAAAAATTACTTTGTGCAAAATTTTATTGATTACCTGATAATGACAGCTTAACAAGGATGTCAGTAAGTTCAGACCTGTCAGGTTTTTAAAACCTGACAGGTCTATATTTAGTTACTAGCTAGACTATTGTGCTGTAACTTAATAATTGCATGGAGTCGCAAGAATATTCTATAACGTTAATCAACAATCTAACACGAGGTCATCTCATGAAAAAAACTTTATTTATTACCATTGCCATGCTGGTTTCGGGCAGTGCTTTTGCAACCACCGATCATTATTTACTGCGTGATGGTAATCATGTTCAGCACTTAAAAGTCACTGAGATTAATAAAGAGTTTACGGTCAGTGCCGATGTGGATTTTGAAGCCAATACCAATGAAAAAGATAAACCTGCTTGTTCAGCTAGTATTTCTGGTGAAGCTAAACGCATGGATAAAGATAAATTGATACTAAAAAAACACTCTGAAAGTGAAGCGACTTACTGTGAGTTGAAGATTCATTTGAGTGAGACCGGCGCGAAAATAGAACAGTCAAAAGATTGCGATAACTTCGCTACTGGTATTTGCCATTTTTCTAGCGATGGCAAAGAGTTAGTTAAAATCAAATAAGCGTGGCTGTTGTTACACACAGATGACACCAAAATCTGCCGCTATTGGTTGTCATCTGTGTGTAAACGGCAGAGTATACTCATCGGTTTTTTTAACGTATTAAACACTAAGGATTATCTTGCATGAATGTTTTTTATACCCTTTCGGGCTTTGCAGTAGGCTTATTAGTCGGAATAACAGGGGTAGGTGGTGGTTCATTAATGACACCATTGCTGGTTTTTTTGTTCAATTTTAATCCAGCGGTCGCAGTAGGGACGGATTTAATGTTTGCCGCTATTACTAAAACCAGCGGTGTATGGGTTCATCACGGTAAACATGGTTCAGTCGATTGGAAAATTGTCGGTTGGTTAGCCTTAGGAAGTTTGCCGTTTGCGGTGGGTACTTTATTTGTATTGAGACATTTAAGCTCTATCGGTAAAGAAACCACCGGCGCGATTACTTTTACTTTAGGGATTGCGTTGATCCTTACCGCTTGCGCCTTGTTTGTGCGTAGTGTGTTATTACATAACGCGGAAAAGCTGGGGCAGATTGATGATGAGCACAGTAATCTCGAAAATGCGGCACGTTTTAAACATTTAGAAATTCCTGCAACCGTTCTTATTGGTGCAGTGTTGGGGGTATTAGTTACGCTGTCTTCAGTCGGTGCGGGTGCGTTAGGCACAGTGGCACTGTTATTTTTGTATCCTAGAATGACCACGCTGAAAATTGTCGGTACGGATTTGGCTCACGCGATTCCACTCACAGCGGTCGCAGGCATAGGGCATTGGACATTAGGCAATGTCGATTTCGTGTTACTGGGTAGTTTGTTGATGGGATCGGTACCCGGTATCTGGATTGGCAGCCATTTGAGCGCGAAAATTCCCGACAAAGTGTTACGCCCCGTGTTGGCATCGGTGTTATTGCTGATTGGTCTTAAGTTTGTGCTGCACTAAGCATTTACATGGATAGCGCGCAAACGCAGAGTTTTTTCCACGACACGGCTGACCATCGAATTTTAACGCGGGGAGTTTATTCGGCATCACCGTTGTATTTTTTGAATCAGCCTATAGCAACAGCATCAGGGAACAAATGGGTGGTTTCACATAGTCTTCGAGACATCGGTTCTTACGTTAATTACCGACCTAGCGCCGAAGGCATTCGAGATTTCCTTTGTTATGGTTTTGTCCCCGCACCGCGTACTATTTTTCAAGGGGTATCCGCTGTTCCGTCTGGAATGAGTTGCCGTTTGCCTGTTACTAACGATCAAATCGATTGGCGTTTTTCTAAAGCAACCACCAGACCGCCGCCACAACAGCCAGAAAACAACTTCTGGCAACAACTTTGCACTCACACTAAACATGACCACGCGGCGATCTTGCTGTCAGGCGGTCTTGATAGTGCAATGGTGGCGGCAGCAGCTAACGCCTCAGGAACGGCGATTACCGCTTACCATGCGCGGTTCAGTGGCGGTGAGGTCGGCGCAGGCTCTGATACTCATGCGGCACGCATGACGGCACAGCATCTGGGTTTGGAACACAAGGAAATTGTGCTGAATTCATTGGATGCCCTGCGTTGGTTTGGCAAAACAGTGGGCGCGTTAGATCAGCCTTTAGGTGATCCTGTGTTATTGCCGTTTTATTTATTATTTAAAACCATTCATCAACACCAGCCGCAACACCTCATATTAACAGGCGAAGGCGGCGATCAATTATTTGGATCTTGGTCAATGAAGCCAATGATTATGCGTGAGTTGTACCCTGAAGTCGGTTATTGTCGGAATGAAGGTTATCTGGCTAGTTTTCATAAATTTGCCGATGAATGGTCCGAATTAATGTCCGCTAAACTCGGTCAACAATTGAATAACACAGTGTCGCTTGCAAGCCCTATTCAACAAGCCTTTGCCAGCTCACCTACACCCGATTTTTGCAATCAAATACGTTGGGTCGATTTACAATTAAAAGGACTGCAACATATTGTGCCTAGAATAGACGCAATGGCAAAAGCCCACCAACTCCGTTTGCATCATCCTTTTTTTGCAGAAGATATGATTGAGTTAGGCATCGCCTTACCCAATCACTTAAAATTAGCAGGCGCAACCGATAAAGTATTGTTAAAAATGCTTGCTCACTCACAGTTGCCTTTGGAAGTCGTTGAACGGCGCAAACAAGGCATGGGCGTTCCAACGAGTCAATGGTTTCGGCGCGGCTTACGACCGTTAGCCAGCTATTGGTTAAATAAAAATAGTTTAATTAAATCAGGTTTATTGAACCCTGATACTGTTCAAGACATAAGACGGCAAAACATCACCGCCAGCGATGGTCGCGGTAGACGCTGGGGTGATAGGCTGTGGATGTTATGTGTTTTAGAATGTTGGTTTGCTAGTCTAGGTGATTCCAGTCGTGGGGATAAATAATGAAATGTGTCAACTGTAAAAAAGATTCAAAGAAACAAGACCGCGAAAAAGCGGGTGGACGTTGCCCATCCTGTCATCACCCATTTGTAACAGAACCTGCTGAAGATGGCTTAACCGATATGGCAATAAAATCGGCAGAAGAGGCAGTATCTTCCAATGGCAGTTTATATTTTTTAAAAGATCATCTTAAATATCAATTACATCGCACACTAAAGAAAAAACAGCGTGTAGCTGTTATTGCGTTTGTGATAGCACTGCTTATTTTTGTAATCGGGTTATTTTTTGCCGTTATCAAACGTGGTTTCTTTATTGGTGTGACTCTTTTCAGCGGCTTCGCTGTTATCATCACCGCCTCATTAAAGAATAAGTATAAAAAAACCTTTGATAAACTGGATACTATTATCAATAAATGGGTGACTATTAATCCCCACTCAAAACTACTCACCGCAGAAAAATACAACGCCTCACTGGGCAGTAAAAGCAGTAGCAATTTAGATGATATTTCCTTTGAACGGGTACTTATTTGTGAACGTGATGAGACAGTTGATTTTTTGTTAAGCAACTTATTTCATTTTCATTATTCTTGTCCCGTGCTGGGTGGCAATGGTTATCCACAAGCAATTTATGAAGATATGCTGAGCCGTTTAAAACAAAATCCTGATTTAAAAGTTTTTTTACTGCACGATTATTCACCCGCTGGTTATGCGTTTGTTCGGCGCATTAAAACCGACCCTAAGTGGTTTGGTGGAAAACAAAAAGTCAACATCATTGATTTGGGTTTAAACATTAATCAAAAAAAGCTATTTAGATCCATGATTCTTAAACGCCCTGACCGCAATAAAAAAGTCAAAGAAACTGCCGAATTGTCGTTGTTTCAACCTGCCGTGTTAGTGGCATTGTGTGGTGCGGCAATTAATGAAGGCATCGCAATGGATTTAGTTACATCCGCAGCAGCCGCTAACAATAGTAGTGGTTACGGTTGATGAGTCGGTTTCAAGTGTATTGTGGCAACGCACCTGAACGCTTTGACCAACAACAAAACTGGAAATTCAGATTGTGTTTGCCTTTATGCCCAATAGCCGTTGTGATATTGGTGAACAAAGCACCCTATTTACTTCCCCTGACGGGCGGTGTGTGGGGGTTTTTTCAGGCAAATTATTCAACTTTGATGGCTTAACCCAAGGCTTTGCTAATGACTTAACCAGCGCACAAAAGCTGGGTGCGTTATTGCAACAATTACACGCTAAACATGGCGTGAATTTTCCGCTTGAGTTATACGGATTTTTTGCCATTGTTATGATGGTCGATGGTCAATGCTTGGCAGTGCGTGATGCCATTGGTGAAAGACCTGTGTACATTCTGCAAACGCCGAACAGCATTGTGATTAGTGATCGTTTAGCCACCTTAATGGCTCACCCTGATTGTAGCCGCACGATTCATCCTGCGGGTGTGAGTGATTTTTTAAGCACTGGTTTTTCACCGTTTGAACGCACACCTGTTGCGGGTATTACTAAACTTCAAGCGGGAGTCACCGCAACTATTCGCCAATCAGGGATTGAAACTTTTCATTATCATAAGTTACGCGATCAAGCTGAACCAATTCCCGAAGCACAGTGTATTGAACAAGTCAGAGCCGCATTAGAATTAGCCGTTGCTAATCGGCTTGAAGCCAACACCAAAATGGGATTATTGCTGTCAGGCGGTTTAGATTCTAGCTTAGTGGGTGCGTTAGTGGGCGGTCATCAACTCACTGCCG
This sequence comes from Methylococcaceae bacterium NSP1-2, assembly GCA_002256685.1. Lineage (GTDB taxonomy): Bacteria > Pseudomonadota > Gammaproteobacteria > Methylococcales > Methylomonadaceae > UBA4132. Next base: position 9,962 of record NQJH01000165.1, read on the forward strand.
CCTATTCACTGAATTTTGGTACAGAATACCGTAACGAATTAGAATTTTCTGGCTTAATGGCGAAACATTTGGGCATTCCTGCGCGAGTCATTACCGTGACTTCTAAAATGATTAAAGCCAAGTTTCTCCAGACAGCGCAGATACTTGATGAACCAATTGGCGATCCGTTAACTGTGCCGAATATTATTGTCGTGGAAGAGGCCGCCAAAGAAGTGCAGTTAGTATTTAACGGTGAAGGCGGTGATCCCGTGTTTGGCGGCCCAAAAAATTTACCGATTAGGGCATGAACATTTGCCGAGTTTATTGTCTAACGATTTTCAGCAACAAATTAAACAGTATGCAAGTTCTGCCGAGTTACTCGCACCGTTGCTCAATGACAGTCGTTTTCAGTCTTATTTACACCGTTTGATGCACATTAATTTACGTTTGAAAGGCGGCTCACAAATTTTGCCTAAAGTATTAAAAGCCTCAGAAGCAGCAGGTATTGCGGTGCGTTCACCACTGTTTGATAGACAATTGGCAGAATTGGCGTTTAGTCTACCGCCCGCGATGAAATTAAAAGGCTCGATTGAGAAATATGTCCTGAAACAAGCCGTTAGCGATATTGTTCCTGCATCAATTATCGCTCGTCCTAAATCGGGTATGTTAGTACCGGTGCATTACTGGTTTAATAAAGACCTTAAGTCATTTACTAAGGCGGTGTTATTGGATAACAACGCCAAAATTCGCAATCTAATCGAACGAAAATCACTGCAAAACCTGATTGACTTTAAAGGCGGCGGTATCAAACCTTATTATGGCGATAGATTATGGCTCTTGCTATCCCTCGAATTGTGGATGCAAGCTCACAACATTTCTGACGGACTTTAGACCATGAAACGACACGCTTTATTTTTCACCCTGCTGATTAGTTTATTTTTGCTAGGCAATCAGCTCGCCGTAGCGGAATCCAGTTTATTCGACTTTGGCTCTAAAAAAGAAACCCCTGTTGCGGCGGCGATGGCTAAAAAAATCACTGCCACACTCAAAAAACTCCCCGAAGAAGGTACTCACCTTAGCCATATCAAATTGATTGAAGGCATTCGAGCAATGGATGATGAAATCGCCAGTGCGGGGGAAATAAAAATTCTGGTTGATTTTGATTGGCAGGCTTTACCCAGTCATCCAGACCAACGACAAGCCTTAGATAATGCCGCAGCGCGTATTATCAGAACAGTTTTTTTTGAACATAACGACATCACTAAATTGCGCGTTATTGTTAAAATACCCAAAGGCAACGGCGATTATCAAAGTGCGGCTAAAGTGTTTTCGTTCACGAGAGCGACGTGGGAACTGACTAAAAATGATATGCGCTATCACCCTGACACAGCAACGGGAGCGGCAAATCTATTGGCATTAGGGGATTATGTGGTAGTTACTGAAAAAGGTTGGATACGCGGTTATTAACAAAGCCGGTGTACAAATCTAGGTTTTTACGCCGATAAAATTTATCGAAAGGATTAACGATGACAGAACAAAAAACAAGTATACAAGTTTGGACTAGCTACTGGGGAGCGTTGCTTCACGATGACAACAGTAAAATTAATTCAATCATTTACGGTTTTGAAAATGAATCACCCGCCCACGCAAATAACACCCAAGCCACGATTGCCGATGAAGGCGCGTGTTTTGGTTTTGTTGCCAGTGGCGGCGTTTATCTACAAGACGGACGAATAAATTGGAGCTTGAATGCGGGACAGTGGTTCAGTCTGCCCAACGGTCTTATTCTCAATTTAACCGCTAATAGTCGCGTCTTAGTGTCACAATGCCTAGGTTATCAAGGCATTTATGCAATGGGTGGTCCGATAGAAGCCCAAGGTCGCTTGCGCTATATTGATGGTTGTAGCGATACCCTACTCTGTGCGCCGCCGCTATTGGGCGATCCTTGTCTGAATCATTTACATTTTCCCGCTGGTATTGCCCAAACCGCGCACACTCATCCTTCGCTACGCGCAGGTATTATTGCCAAAGGGCAAGGCGTATGCGAAGCTAATCAGCAACAGATTCCGCTAGCGGAGGGTGACTTATTTTGTATTCCCAAAGACACTGAACATCGTTTTATCACTGAAACCAGCACAATGGATGTGATTGCCTATCACCCCGACAGTGATTGGGGTCCTACACATGATAACCATCCAATGGTCAATCGCACTTGGGTTGAAGGTCATAAAATTGATAATCACGCGCCACAACACCAAGCCGCCAGCATTATTCATGGTCGCTGAATGTGATAGACTAAAATAAATATTAACAATAACTAAGGATTAACATGGCTGAAAATGTAGATGAATTAACCATTACTTATGAAGACGGCGGCATTGAAACCGTCAAAGAATTGGACAAAAAAGTATTAACCAAAGGCGCGTGGGCAACGGTCATGTACCGTTATCAAGAATGGAATCGCGCCAAAGAAGAATATAGCGCAGACAAATACACCATCCGCCGTTACCAAAAACGCAACGGCGAATATCAACAAAAATCCAAATTTAATATTTCTAGCACCGACCAAGCAAAAGCCATTATTGCGGCATTGGAAGAGTGGATAGAAAAGTAAGAATAGGATTGTGAGGCTGTGACTCGTTCCCACGCGCTGCGTGGGAATGCAGTTAAGGCGTGCTACGCCGATCATCATTAAAAAGAATCGACAGTTTTTGGTATTTGATAAGACTTAAGCCAGCTTTTTAATATTGCCGACTCTTTCGCAGCTTTATTGTTTGTTTGTAAGCCTTTGATACTACGCTGCAAGTCTTTCATCGCCTCATCTAGGTTTTTCATCAAATATTTAGGACTTAAGTGAATAGCAAGCGACAGATTCATTTGCCGTTTAAATGCAGATTCAATGTCCTCAATTTCTTCAGACAGCTCATTAAATTGCTCTTGTAAGACTTTATTGAAATGTTTTAAGCGGTCTTCTGAGAGATTATTCAAATGTGCTTGGTCAATTTGTTCAACCGCCAATTGCAACTCCAACAACTGCAATAAATCTTTTTTACCATAAGCCACGTTTACTTTCTGCATGAGCTTGGTTTTACGTTCGCGTTCCTGTTCATCGGGTTCACGGTCAGGATGCAAACTGGCAACTAATTGGCGATAAACACTCTGTATCGATTTACTGATTTTTTCTTGTTCTTGCTGTTGTTTAGCCTGTTTTTCCAGTTGTTTAGCGGTTTTTTTTTCCAGCGTAGCGTGGGTTTTTTCGGGTGAACTGAACTCGAAGTCATCGCCCTGCACAAAATCACTCTCTTGTGCATATTTGTTATACAGCTCTTTTAACTCTTCTTTACCGTGACTAAAAACCAGTTCATGGCTTAATTCATTCAACAGATGCCGCAGCTTTTTTTTATCAGCGTTGCTAAAATCTTTATTGTTGTATGCCCGATCTAATAAATGCAGCCATTCAATCCGCTGATTATTAAACTTCGTCATCAGTGGTGTATAAGACTCGCTAAGGCGTTGATTATATTGCGGTAGCGTATCTTGCCACTCAAGCAGCAGTTTTTTTTGATCGGCTATTTTTTTAATTAACTGATTGAACTGTTTTTGCGCTTTCGATAACTTTTTTTTCTTAGCTTCATCGGCGATATGCACAATTTTGTGCGTTGAGAGTGTCAT
>NQJH01000166.1 GCA_002256685.1 Methylococcaceae bacterium NSP1-2
TGAAAGCCTTTGCCGCTGACTTTGATGCTGATTTGACCACGATTGCCGTTATTGGTGATTCGTTGCGTGATTTACAAGCCGCTGAGGCGGTGGGCGCACAACCGATACTGGTTAAAACGGGCAAAGGGCAAAAAACGTTACTGAATAATCCACAACTTAATATTCTTGTTTTTGAGAACTTATATGACGCAGCAAAACACATCACTTCCAGACCCTAGACCTAAAAACTATATTGGCTCAACGATCTTATTTGTGGGCATTTTTTTTACCGCGACTATTATCGGCATTCTGCTTATTACGGGGATGCTAACGACTTTCGAATTCCGCTGGAAAATTGGTCGTATCTGGTGCGCAATTATCAGTTGGATAACTAAAGTGTCTTGCGGTCTTACCTTTGAAGTCGAAGGCATGGAAAATATTGATCCAAACCAGCCAGTCGTTTTTTTGAGCAATCATCAATCCGCGTGGGAAACCTTGGCGTTACGTTATATTTTGCCGCCGCACTCGGTAGTCATTAAAAAGGAGTTGCTGTATTTTCCGATTTGGGGCTGGTCGTTGCTGACGCTAAAATCCATTGTGATTGACCGTAAAAATCAACGTGCCTCATTACGCGCTTTGCTGGAACAAGGCACGCGCTATTTGAACGAAGGTTTATCGGTACTTATTTTTCCAGAAGGCACGCGCACCGCACCCAAAGAACTCAAGAATTTCAGTATTGGTGGTGCGATGTTAGCGCATAAATCAGGCTATCCTGTGATTCCTGTCGCCCATAATGCAGGTGATTTTTGGCCTCGTTATAGTTTTTTTAAATACCCAGGGGTGATTAAAGTCAAAATTGGTCCGATGATTGAAAGCAAAGGACGCAAGGCGGTTGAGATTAATAACGAGGCGCAAAACTGGGTAGCACAAGCTCTTAACGATATGTAAAAGTATCATCAGCTGTTGGTTTTTCCAACCGCCACTTTTTTAAATCAATAACGGAAATGACATGAAAAAAAAACTATTAATCCTTCTTTGTGCCTTATTGCTAACGGCGTGTGCCGATAAAAACCAATATGAACAAGCAGTCTTGGAACAAATGCAGAAAGAACAAGATATTAAAGATTATAAAATATCACCCGAAGACATGGCGAAATGTGTGGTTGCCCAAACCGCTGAAAATATGCCCGGCGTTTTTGCGTTTGATCCCACCCGCTTAACTGCTTATCGCAACTATACAAGAATGATTAGCTCAGCCGTCCCCAAAGATCCGAAAGCAGAAATGGATGAATTACGCACTGCCTTTGGCTCTCCAGCGGCTCTTGCAGAAGCCCATGCCAACTACACGGAAGGCGTAGTGGAATGTTATTCTGTCGCCATTTCAAAAACTGAAGATGCTGAAAAAGAAAAAAAATAAGCGAAAATTCTAACGGTTAAAAGTAAGTTGGGGTGAGGTATTAACCCCAATATTTACTCTTAACCGATTGTTTTACTACTTTGTAGTTTCACAACCCTCATCTTTAAACCAATAAGGGGTTTTCTTTTTCCATTCGCTAGTGCCGAAACGCGCTTTCAAAATATCAAAGGCTGTTTTAGACACTTTAGCGGTGTCGCAATTTTGACAACCATAGCGCGTGGATTTAACGGCTAATGCTAAGGCTTCGGGCAAGCGTTTTTCTTTGGGCGCAGATTCTGCCCACGCGCTGGTTTTTGCGGCTAGATAATTGGAACCGCTAGCGGCTAGTTTAGCAATTTTGGCATTTTCTTCTGTGGCTTCGGCTAATTGTTCTTTGGTTAAAAACACGGGAGCGGGTGTGGCACTGGCAACCGTATCATCTGGATTCAGCGTATCGCACCACCAATTATCACGGTAATTATCAATTTCATTAAACGCGGTCATTCGACCTGTACCTGAATCGACTAAAGGACGCGTAGCTGGATTTTTTAACATTGCCCAAACCGCTTCATAGCTTCTGGCTTTACCCTCTTTTGCTTTACTGTAATTTGCCATGTAGCTTTTTAATTCAGGAATAAGCTGCCCTACTTCGGGTGCAAGTTCTTGTGCAGATTTTTCGTCATCCAGTATCACAGCGCGTACCCACGCCGACAATGCCACTCTGCTACGCAAATAATCAGGTAAATCAGGATGCACGGCGATTTGCTTTAATAGCGATAACGGCACAGAAGTATTCAAAATGCGCGTGGCATCGGTATCAAATAGGGTGCGTTTAGCCCATTGCCGCTCATTTTTACTGTAATCTTCTTCACCTGCTTTGGGTGGGGCGGTGACATCGACTAGCTGCGTTTCAATTGCATCATAAGCAAAGGTAACCGCATGACGTTGAGAAAATTTAACAAATTCAGCTAAATCTTGGGCAAGCTGTAATCGCTCAGACAAAAATTGATTGGTCGCTGACGTGGTCAATGTGCTGGGGTCGCTTAAAATAGCATCTAAAGTTTTTCTAGCGTCATCGGTTTGACCTAGCGCGATTTGTAAACGCACGGCATGAAAATTCGCACTTGTGTAGGCGGGTGACGCTTTATCAATGGCTTTACTGGCAGCAATCAAATTAGCCGCCTCAGGACTATCGGCACTGGCTTTCATTAAACTTGCCACTAACCACGCGGTATTTTTGGTCACTTGCCATTTTTCAAGCGCGTGAGTGGTCGCGTTTTTTTCCTCAGACTGCACGGTAAAAATCCAATCAGTTAGCTCGTTATTTTGGCGAAATTTGCTGTTAAGGACTTTTTCGTCTTCCGTTGAATACTCATAAATAGCCGCTTTATCCAATAAGCGACGGTAATCAGTTAAATCTTGAAACAGCGTTGGATTTTCAGCACCATCCGCTAATTTTTTTGCCAAACTATCCTGTAGGGCTTCAGGATGTAAACGAAAGTTGATGAGATTTAACAGTTGTTTTGCCGCGCCATGCACACTGGCTAAACTGGTATCGGCTAACACACTATTGAGCTGATCTTCTGCTTGTTTGTAAAAGCTAAGCATTTGGTCATGTTTAGCTTCATCTTCGGAAATTGCACTGGCTTGACGAATAAAAACTCTCGCTAGTAAATACGCCGACACATCACGCCACGGTGACGCGGTATTTTTGGCGATTTTTTCAAAACGGGTTTTGGCTTCATCATATTGCGTTGCATAAAAATAAGCGGCGGCAAGTTGATAATCGCGGTCATTTTTTAACCAATCTGGCGCGTCTGCGGCAACGGGGCTAGGCATGTCTTTAACTTCGGAACAATTCGCAAACACTTGATCTTGACCGCGTAGCCAGTCTTTCACATTGGCATCATCGGCTTTATTTTTTTCAATGCGCTCGGCGAGGGTTTTAGTGGCATTATCAAACGCGCCTGCTGTGCAGTTATAAAAAGAACTGTAAGTTTCGGGATTGGTTCTATCGGTATAAATTTTCGGTTCAGCTTCATCGGTGACAACTTTTTTGCGGGCGGCTATCCAGTTATCAATCGCCTTGTCTTTATCGGCGACATTAGCATCGGTAAAGTCATATTCAGCTTGCCAATTTTTCACTAAATCTTGCTGTTCCTTGGCGGAGAACGGTAGATTATTAAATTCTCGATAGGCGACTAATAACGCAGAACGATTGAATTTAGGCTGTATTACGCCCAGCTTGCCCTGCGCATAGTTCTCAAATTGTTCAGGGCGGGCATTAAAAGTAAAAATAGGCAGAACAAAACTGGGACCACAAGCATAGACGGGGTTTGAACTCAGGGCAAACAACGAACAAGTTAAAACAGAAATCGACAAAACGTGAGAAATTTTCTTCATATTATTAAGGCTCACTGTAAATTAAAAAGGCGGCGGTTTAAGCATTACTGATTAAGTGACTTTGTGCAAGCGTTTTCAGAGTGTGATTGTCATAAACCTAGCACCGCATAATCAGTTATAATTCACCGTCTTAACTTCTAAAATTCAATCACAACGCTATGTCCGAACAGCTCTCAGAATTACAACGCCGCAGAACCTTCGCAATTATTTCCCATCCTGACGCAGGTAAAACCACCATCACCGAAAAACTATTATTATTCGGCGGTGCAATTCAGTTAGCAGGTTCAGTCAAAGGACGTAAAGCGGCGCGTCATGCGACTTCTGACTGGATGGAAATGGAAAAAGAACGCGGTATTTCAGTGACAACGTCGGTGATGCAGTTTGAGCATAAAGGCTGTGTGCTGAATCTGCTCGATACACCGGGCCATGAAGACTTTTCTGAAGATACTTACCGCACTTTAACCGCTGTCGATTCAGCGTTAATGGTTATCGACGTTGCCAAAGGCGTTGAAGAACGTACCATTAATTTAATGGAAGTCTGCCGTTTACGCACCACGCCAATTCTAACTTTCATCAATAAATTAGACCGTGAAGGACGCGAACCGATTGAATTGATGGACGAAGTTGAAAGCGTATTACATATTAAATGTGCGCCGATGACGTGGCCTATTGGTATGGGTAAACGCTTTAAAGGTGTTTATCACCTGTATAAAGATGAAATTCATTTATTCAGCGCACAACACGGCGGCAAAATTGCCGAAGCTACTGTTATTAAAGGTTTGAATAATCCGCAATTGGATGAATTGCTGAAATATCAAGCCGAAGAATTACGCGATGAAATTGAGTTAGTCAAAGGCGCGAGTCATGAGTTTAATTTGCCTGATTATTTGGCAGGTGAATTAACACCTGTGTTTTTTGGTTCAGCGATTAATAACTTTGGTATTTTGGAATTGCTGGATGCCTTTGCAGAATACGCGCCCTCCCCTAGACCAAGACTCGCCGAACAACGCGAAGTAGCACCCGAAGAAGATAAATTCACGGGCTTTGTGTTTAAAGTCCAAGCCAACATGGATCCTTCACACCGCGACCGAGTCGCGTTTTTGCGCGTG
>NQJH01000167.1 GCA_002256685.1 Methylococcaceae bacterium NSP1-2
ACCAGTTCATAACTTGTCCTTTTAACGCAATTTAATAAAACTGCTTGTATATTCCCGCGCTCTGGCATAGAAATAATACTGCTATTGACGCTCCAGCGTCACACACCGCTGGAGCTGTGCAGGATTTAATCCCACGAGATAACAGGTTCCACTAGCTTTTTACTTTCTACTTGCTGCGGTTGCTCTAAAAAATCCATGATGGCAAAGGTTAATGCTTTCGTACCTTCGCCATTGATAGCGGAGATTTTAAACACGGGTCCTGTCCAGTTCAGTTCATCGATAATTGCTTGGCAATGGGCTTCTAGTTCTTCATCTAGCACACGGTCGATTTTGTTTAATACTAACCAGCGTGGTTTGTTAGCGAGTTCTTCGCTCCATTTGGCAATTTCACGGCTGATTTTTTGTGCCGCTTGCACGGGTGATTCTGAACTTTCATAAGGTTCTATGTCTAGGACGTGCAGTAATAAACCTGTGCGTGATAGGTGTTTTAGAAATTGTAAGCCAAGACCTGCACCTTCTGCCGCGCCTTCGATAACACCGGGGATGTCGGCAATGACGAAACTGCGTAAGTCATCAACACGCACTACGCCTAAATTCGGGTAGAGGGTGGTGAACGGGTAATCGGCGACTTTGGGCGTGGCAGAAGAGACCGCGCGGATTAAGCTGGATTTTCCTGCATTGGGCATTCCTAATAAACCGACATCGGCGATTAGGGTTAAGGCTAGGTTTAATAAGCGATGTTCGCCTTCTGAACCTTTGCTGGCGTGTTGTGGCGCACGGTTGATACTGCTTTTAAAACGCGTGTTGCCTAGCCCATGAAAGCCGCCTTGTGCGACTAATAAGGTTTCGCCGACTTTGGTTATGTCGCCGATGATTTCGCCTGTTTCAGCATCAAAAACTTGTGTGCCTAGTGGAACAGAAACGTAGCAATCTTCGCCTTTCGCGCCTGTGCATTGGCGACCGCTGCCATTTTGTCCGCGCTGCGCTCTATGCACGGTGTGATAACGAAAATCAACGAGGGTGTTGATATTTTCGACACCGATTAAATAGACACTGCCACCGTTGCCACCATCACCCCCATCAGGACCACCCATTGGGATGTATTTTTCACGTCGAAAACCAACCGCGCCATTACCGCCATCACCCGCTTCAACGCGCACCTGTACTTCGTCAACAAATTTCATAACTTACTCAAATCTAACCGATAAAAACAAAAAAAGCCCCAACCACACGGGGAGGAGCTTTTTGATAACTTAAGCTGTCGCCAGAGGCTACAGCTTAGTTTTATGCTGCAACGATACTGACAAATTTGCGGTTGTTAGGTCCTTGAACCTTAAAAACCACTTTGCCTTCAGCTGTTGCAAACAAGGTGTGATCTTTGCCGATACCGACATTAACACCTGCGTGAAAGTGTGTTCCACGTTGACGTACGATGATGTTGCCTGCTAAGACACTTTCGCCGCCGAATTTTTTAACGCCTAGGCGTTTGGCATTCGAGTCGCGTCCGTTACGCGTACTACCGCCAGCTTTCTTATGAGCCATTTCTCAACTCCTAGTTATGCAGAAATGCCAGTAATCTGGATTTCTGTGTAATATTGACGGTGCCCCATTTGTTTCATGTGGTGCTTACGTCTTTTAAATTTAATAATTCTGATTTTTTTGTGTCTGCCTTGAGACAACACAGTTGCTGTTACTTTGCCGCCTTCGATAAAAGGCAAGCCAATTTGAACATTACCGTCTGATTCAATCATCAGCACTTTATCAAATTCAATGCTGTCGCCTGTGCCTAGCTCCAGTTTTTCTATTTTTAAATAAGTACCTTCTTCCACACGGTACTGTTTACCACCTGTTTGAATTACCGCATACATCGGCGCAAGCTCCATCAAGCATTATCTGTTAAAAGTGAACAGACAATTATATTTTTAAACTAAAGTCGCGTCAATAAAAACCGACCGACCACACTTCATTAGAGTAACACAAGAAAGGAATTGACACCACCGTAGTTTATTCAATAGCATGGTCAGTTACCTTTTCATTGCGCTATAATGGCACGCACATTTGTGTTTCATGGTTATCACTATGAAACTCACCCAAAACTTATTAACAAGTAGCTCGCAATAATGGCATCACAAAATATTTCGCCGATTGATTTTGATTCAATTAAGAATTTAACGGCAATCGAGGCTAAAGCAGTCGATCAGCTCATTATTAATGAGCTAAGTTCTGATGTAATTCTCATTAACCAGATGGGACATTATATCGTTGGCAATGGCGGTAAACGCTTGCGTCCCATGTTACTACTACTCGCTGCTAAGGCGTTAGGCGGTGTTAACGATAACCATCTAATCCTAGCGGCGGTCATTGAATTTATTCATACTGCTACTTTACTGCATGATGATGTGGTGGATGAATCTGACCTTAGACGCGGCAAAGAATCAGCCAATGCGGTCTGGGGCAATGCCGCGAGCGTATTGGTCGGTGATTATTTGTATTCCAGCGCGTTTGAAATGATGGTACGCACGGGTAATCTGCGAGTAATGGAGATTCTTTCCAAAACCACCACGGCAATTGCTGAAGGTGAGGTGTTGCAATTATTAAACTGCAATAATCCCGAAACCACTGAGGCAAAATATCTGGAAGTGATTGCTCGAAAAACCGCTATTTTATTCAGTGCTGCCACGCGTTTAGGTGCAGTGCTTGCGAATGCCAATACTGAAGTAGAAGAAAATTTAGCGCAATACGGTCAACAGTTGGGCATTGCGTTTCAATTGATTGATGACGCGCTGGACTATAAGGCAACTAAAGAAGAATTAGGTAAAAATTTGGGTGATGATTTGGCAGAAGGTAAGCCGACGTTGCCGTTAATTTACGCGATTCAAAACGGGACAAAAGAGGAAGCCGACATCATTATTGATGCTATTAAAAATGGCAAACGTGAAGCCTTCAATGAGGTTTATGCAGTGGTACAGCGTACTCAGGCAATTGCTTATACGGAGAAATGTGCGGATGAATGCGCACAAAAAGCGATAGATGCACTCAGCGTTTTACCTGATTCTGAATACAAATCAGCATTAACGTTATTAGCAAAATTCTCTGTGCAACGTAATTACTGAGCAACAACTTGTTGGTCTCATTTTTTTGCAAAGGGTCGATTAACGGCTATTGTGCCATTCTTGTTTTTGATGCCATAGCCATTTTTCCCCTTACGCTTAACTTCATACATGGCTTCATCGGCAGATTTTAATAGCTCTTCCACATTGCTACCATGCACTGGAAACACCGAGATACCAATACTAACACCGACAGTGATAGTCACTTGAGCGTCAATTGCAACAGGCATTTGTATAGCGGCGATGATTTGTTCGGCAATACTAAATCCTGTGGTGATGGGGGTGCAATCGAATAACAGGATTAAAAACTCATCACCCCCTAAACGGCAAACAACGTCATTATGACGGACACAAGACTCTAATCGTCTCGCTGTTTCTATTAAAACGGTGTCACCTGCATCATGTCCGTAGGTGTCATTGGCTTTCTTAAAGCCATCTAAATCCAAAATTAGTACGACAGTAGACCCATTGTTTGCGGATGCCAGATGTTTTCTTAATTGCAGTTCAGCCACATTACGGCGTAGCAATCCGGTTAATGCGTCATGATTTGCCTCGTACTGAATGGCTTTTTCAGTGGCAATCCGCTTGCTAATATCAAAAATAACGCCTTCAAAACGAATTATGCCAAATGAATCGATAATTTTAGATAATAAACAATGCACCCATAACGGGTTTTCCTCGGTGTTGTTGTGTAGCATTAAGTCTTGCGCCTCTAGTTGCTCTAACTCCAATGCGGTTTGCATCATTTGCTGAAATTGCAGCGGCTCTTTGAAAAAAAGCGTTGCAAAATCCTGTCCATTGATCGCTATCAAATGATTATCTTCATACCCTAATATTTTAAGTAGCGTCGGTGTGCAGGTTAAAATATTGCCCTCCTTATCCAGCAAAAATAAGCCCGCACTGGTTGATTCAAAAATGTTGCGTAGTTTTTTTTCAACCGATTCTACACGTTTGCGTAGTATTTGTTGCGTGGACAGCTTCGTGTTTAGTAGATCCAAAATCTTATTAATATTGACGACTAAGCGACCTAATTCATCGTTTTTATTATTTTCTAAGGGTTCAATACGCTCTTGTTCGCCGGCGATAATATTGCGTAGCGTATTAGAAACCTGTATTAAAGGTTTAGAAAATAGCGAACGAATCACCAGTAACATGAACAATAGTGTTAATCCTATCAGGATAAAAGCGTTTATCGCGTTGCTAAATGCCGCATATCTTGCCTCGCTTAAACTAAAATTAGTATCTGGTGTGATACTCAGTTGTCCAATGGATTTATTATCGCCAAAAGGTGACCGTAGTTCACGAATGATTTCTTTCTTATTGTCTTGCTTGCTTTTTATTTTTTCAAGCAACAAACCCTCATCGCCGATAATCACTGCTTTATTAACGACATCATTACGCAACAAACCGTCCAATACGTCTTTAGCAATCTGTGAATTATTCGCATAAACGGCTATCGCCGCAGTGCCTTCAACCGTGTCCATTAACTGATTAATCATGATCTCTGCTTTTTGATTAGCATGATTAATTTCTAGTCGAAAAGAAATAAAAGTAACAACGCCGATGAAAACAAGGGCGGCTAAAAAGATGTAACTAACCAGTTTGTAATGGAGGTTTTTAGTCCTAAATAGCTTCATAAATTAATTCAATATTAATAAAACGCGAACACGGTTATTGACATTTTTTTTATCGATATAGCCAATGGTATTTTTATTGCTGTTGATGATTGTTAATACCTCCTTATCATCTGACAATAGCGGTAGGAAGTCCAATACGCGTTAATTTGTTCAATCGGTTTTGAAGTGAGTTTTTCATAAAACTCAGTACGCAAAGTTGATTGATCAACGGGGTTTGCGACTTGACCGTTAGGGAGTGCGTATGAACGCCCCATAAATATCTTTTCCACCTGAGTAAAACTAAGTGATTCAATACCATTCAAATTTCCGATCACAACAATCTCCGCTTGCGTAGTTGCTGTAAAAAAAACCAGAAAAAAAGTGGTAAAGATTCTTTTCATCATATCAAAAAATAAAATCAATGCTGACAGACATCACATTAACGGTGTTCGGTGTTGATTCGCCTACCGATTGCTGCCATTGCTGCGGACCATTATTCTTGCCTAACCAATAATGATCCCACTGTGTTTTTAATGCCATATTCTCATAAAAATCCCAGCGCGTCCCAATGGAAATAGATTGTTCATTAATTGCAGTGTTATTTAATACATTGCTTAACCGTTGTTGTTCTTTAAGCAAGGCTGGATTTGCAATCAAGGGGTCAGGAACATCAATATTATGCTGAAAGGATTTAGCAATACCGAGCAAAGAATACAGCGTAACGGTAGAGAAGCGTCTACCCAAACTGAGATAAGCACTGGTTCGTGGTGGCGACCATAAGATATTTGAGCCGATGTAGACAGCTTCCATCTGTGCTAGCCAAATGCTGTCATCATAAGCTAGACCGACACTACCAAAATGATATGCCTTACCTCTCATAGTAATCTCAGGTATTATTTGCTTTAAATCAGGCCAAGCCTGTGCGAATGCAGGACTATTGATGGGCGTTAATATATCTTGAATAGGGGGATTCGAGGTGATGGTTGCATAGGTATAACCTAAACGCGCCTGCCAATTACCGTTTTCATAACTTATGTTAGCACCCGTCGCAGGGGATTGTTGATTATGGACACCCGCCGTTTGAGTGGGTAATTGATTAAAAGAATAGCCACCGTAAATTTTGACGGATAAAATGCCCTCCTCCCCTAGGGAAAACTTTTTAGTGATATCAGCACCGTCAAAATGATAATAAGGAATGGTACTGTAAACCTCATGAGGCGGACGTATCCAAGGATAGGTATAGCCAATGTTGCGATAGTCGGACAACGAAAAGACACCAACACCTAAGCGACCTAGCCGAATATCTAAATCATTCCCTAGACTCCAACGCAAAAATGCCCAGTCCAGATTTTGTTCAAAAAAATTCCCTGCGTGATCTCTGGCTATCCATTGCAAAGTCGCGTGTAATGAATCGCTAGCTTGCCAATCAACTTGTAATCCAAGTTGAGAATCATTGGTTATTCCCCAGCCGCTATTAGCATCTTGTGTTTGTGATTTATCACGATAAAAGCCAATTTTATCGGTATCCGTGCCGGTTGCCGCCAATGTACCAAAGCCTTTAAGAGACCAAGAAGATAGACTGTCTGCCATGGCAATGTCAGTACCAACTGATAGTAAAATCAATAAAAACAGTACAGGGCAATGGTTAAGTTTCATTAGCTAATAAGAGAGTGGCAGAAAATAAGCGGCATTTTTCTAAATGAATTTTGTTGTTTATTGATACATTTTATCGAGATTGAAACTTTATGTTTGAATTTGTAAAGCCTATTCGATTTAAAACTTGTTCACCAAGCCCGTTACGCGGGCTACTTTTTGCTCAATAGTCGCAGTAAAAACCACTTTATCAGCAACCAACTTAACAGTTTTTTTAGCGCGGGTAATCGCGGTATATAACAATTCTTTGGTCAATACAGGGTTAATACTGTCGGGTAGCACGATTAACACTTCCTCAAACTCAGAACCTTGGCTTTTGTGTATGGTCATCGCAAACACGGTTTCACATTGCGCAATACGGCTAGGCAAATAACTTTTTACACTGCCATCGGGACGTTGAAAAAACACCATCAATTTACCACCTTGATTTTTATCGGCTAAACACAAACCAATATCACCATTATACAAATGTAGCGTCGGATTATTTTGCGTCACTAACACAGGACGACCGACATACCACTGCCCCGCTACTTGAATTCGCCCTTGTTGCGCTAACTTTTGTTCGAC
Organism: Methylococcaceae bacterium NSP1-2; assembly: GCA_002256685.1. Taxonomy (GTDB): domain Bacteria; phylum Pseudomonadota; class Gammaproteobacteria; order Methylococcales; family Methylomonadaceae; genus UBA4132. The sequence continues at coordinate 6,947 of NQJH01000167.1, forward strand.
GCGGCTATTTATATCGGCAACACTGTTTTTGCCTTCCCTATTAGAACACAGCACCTGAAAACGATTAAATACTGAATAAATTTCAGTAAAATCTGCGCCCTGTTGAATTAATTTCAAATAGGCGGCTTGTTGCGCGGCAATATAAGCAATCAAATCACCTTCCAGCAATAGCGTGTTTTCATTACCCGACGTAAGAAACTGCCACGCCGCTTCTGCCTTTTGTTCATTAACTGCAACTGCCAGTTGTTTAATATTTTCATCAAAACGGTGCGCGGTTTTTAATTCCACGGTATGTTCGGGTAATGCCTGCGTTAAATCCGCTAATACCGCGCCCGATTCCACGGAAGCCAATTGATCTTTATCGCCCAATAAAATTAAGCGAGCTGACGGTTTCAACGCATCCAATAATTTACTCATTAAGGCTAAATCCACCATCGACGCTTCATCAACCACCACTAAATCATGAACCAAGGGGTGATTCGCATGATGTTTAAAATAAGGCGAGTCGGGTTTTGCACCCAGTAGACGGTGCAAGGTAGTGACCGTTTCGGGAATAAGACTTTTTATAGCGTCTGAGCAAGGTAGCATCGTTTTATTAAAACCAATGGATTCTTGCAAACGCATTGCCGCTTTACCGGTAGGTGCTGCCAACGCAATCAATAGCGGTTGTTCGGCTAATGCTTGCAATACCGCGAGAATTTTAACCACCGTGGTCGTTTTCCCTGTACCCGGTCCGCCAGTAATAATACTAAAACTTTGTTGAACTGCCATACGCGCCGCTTCACGTTGCCAGTCAGGTTCATTGGTTGGTTTACCAAAATACACATCCAGCAATTCGTCCAAAGGTTCAGCCACAGGATGATGACTAGCGATTGCCTTGATTTGTTGCGTCAAACGATTTTCGTAATCCCAATACCGCTGTAGATATAAACGGTTCTGCTCTACGACCAAAGGCGATAGTGTGACCGTTTCGTCAGGACAAAAAGTGGCTAAACCCGATGCGATGATTAATGCCTTGTCATCCTCATCCAAAAGGATACAACTATGACCTTGATTGTGTTGATACGACAATTTTTTTAATAATTCGAACACTTGTTTCTGTGCATCGTTATCCAAGGTAGTACGTTGACTTAAAAACCGTGCAAACGCGATGTCGAGACGAGAAAACGGTAGTATTTCAGCCGTTGTTTTAGTGATTGCTTGGGGTTGCATCATGACGTTAGCGTATAAAAAAAGGGGCAATACTCCATTATCAAGCATCGTAGTCAATTTATCACAATGAAAGACAGGCTTTTCAGCATACAATTTGTTAAATAACGCACAACTACTAGGAAGGAACTGAATGAAAAAACGCTTAATTATCGCTATGACCGGCGCGACAGGCGCGATTTACGGGCTAAGAATGCTACAAATTTTGCAACCACTGGACGACTGGGAAAGCCATTTGGTGATTTCATCAGCGGGTGTCGTCAATTTAAACTATGAGTTAAACATGAAGCGTGCTGAACTCGCCGCGCTTGCTGATGTAACGCATGGTATTAATGATATAGCCGCCAGTATTGCCAGCGGCAGTTTTAAAACCGAAGGCATGATTATCGCCCCGTGTTCAATGAAAACCTTAGCCGCCATTGCGCACGGCTTTGGTGATAATTTAATTTCACGCGGTGCGGATGTGGTGTTAAAAGAACGGCGGCGATTGCTAGTCATGCCGCGTGAAACACCGTTAAATTTAGTCCATATTCGTAATATGGCGATAGTCACTGAAATGGGCGGCATTATGTATCCGCCGATGCCGGCTTTTTATAATAAATCCAATTCAATCGCGGCAATGGTCGATGAAACGGTCGGGCGGGTTTTGGATTTTTTTGGTGTGCCTGTGGATGGTTTATATACGCCTTGGGAGGGATTGTAGAAAGTCAGGCATCCAAAAACAAATTTTTGGACTCGTCGCTAATCAACGGTTTACTCGCTCGATGACAACCTAGCATTCCTGAAAATATGGCTTTTGCCGACGCATCACACTCTAAAATGCTATTTTAAAAAACAGTAGGCATAAAAAAAGCCCTACATTTTCATGTAGGGCTTTTATTTATTTGGCTCCCCCGGACGGGCTCGAACCGCCGACCTAGTGATTAACAGTCACCCGCTCTACCGACTGAGCTACAGGGGATTAATTCTTGTGTAATACATTCCCAAAGGAATAATTACTGGTTATAAACTCGGAAAATTTATAACCACTTTTAAAAATGGTGCGCCCGGAGAGATTCGAACTCCCGACCGATCGGTTCGTAGCCGATTACTCTATCCAGCTGAGCTACGGGCGCGTTACTTATTCTTCCATTATACCCTTAAGAAGGGTATCTGTCAACCTGCTGACTTAAAATTAGTGGCGGAGAGAGAGGGGTTCGAACCCTCGATGGGAGTTAAAGCCCATACTCCCTTAGCAGGGGAGCGCCTTCAGCCTCTCGGCCATCCCTCCTATATCTTGTTACTCGTTAGAACCTGTTAAGCCCGCTGACTCAGCTTGTTCTTTTTTAATCCTTTCGTAAATTTCTTCTCTGTGAACAGAAACATCCTTTGGTGCATTGACACCAATACGAACCTGATTTCCTTTTACTCCAAGAACAGTGACTGTTACTTCGTCACCAATCATCAAAGTCTCCCCTACTCTACGAGTTAATATAAGCATGGCTTCTCCCTAATGTGATACAAACTTACTGTCTTTCACGCAGCG
>NQJH01000388.1 GCA_002256685.1 Methylococcaceae bacterium NSP1-2
TTCAATAGGGTTTTCATTAGCTCTTGCTGTTTTTGCCCACTCTTTCACTACAAACGTATTATCTTGAATTGACTCCAGAAAATCATTTTTTATTCCGTCTTGGACATCTTGAGATAAGCTATAAAAGCCAGAAAGAACCTTTTCATGCTTCTCTTTCGATTCCTTGCGTTTTCTAACATCGTCATCTTTTTTAGATTGCTCGGCTTCTACAATTTGCTTCTTTTCCTCGCCCTCTATCTTCCGTTCAATAGCCCAATCATGCCCCCAGTCGGCTTTTAACGCACTATTTAAAAATCCTGCATAAGACTTATCGGCTTTAGCATTACTGTACAGAATATTGCGTTTGACGTAATCAAACCCCTGCTTATTTCCAAAGGACTCTAAGGCTGACTGTACTGTTTTTTTGGCTTTATGCTGCTCTGGCACTAATGACAACAATTTATCCAGTAATAGATCTTTTTGAGCTACTGGCACAGACAGTCTAGGTGTTAATGGCATTACATTAACAGTATCTTTATCTTGGGTAGGTTCGATGAGTTTTTTCTGGGACAGAATTTTAAAGCGAATTGCACCAACACGACGACCATACTTGATCTCATCAAACTCAAAAGTTAAATCGGCTTTAGCTTTAAGTTCTTTTTGGGTTGGTTCTAAAATATTTCTTTTAAAATCAGTATAAAGTTTGTACTGCTCTTTACCAATCCCCAGTATTTCACGAAGTAGATATAGCTCTACTTCACGACCATTTAAACGTTCATACTGCTTCAACAAGGTGTACATCCGCATTGTGTATTGACTTTTAAAGCTCAATAACATTTCAAGCTTGCTTGAAGTAAAGTTACCTTTGAGCTGCAATAGATAAGGCTTTAACAATGGGTCAAAGGTTAAATTAACCACCCCTGTTCCATCGATATAGTCAGCAGAAGAAACCCAATGCGTTTGTAATAGCCTTCCTGTTTCCTGTATCTCAACAACCTTTCCTAACAGTTTTTTAGTGATTTTTTTGCAGTCGGAGTAAATGTGATTTTTGTCTATGCCCAAAAATTCAGCCAGCTCATTAAGGCTAATCCGATAAGGCTTAAAGTCCTCATCGTCAGGTTGAATTCTGGCAATCATCGTGAAGATAAGCCTTTGTTCTCCTAGCGTTAAATTATAACGAGACTCAACTAATTCATTAGCTTGGGTCACTATCAATGATGCTAATGGTGTTTTTTTCTTTATTCTAGCCATAAATTCACACTGTTTTTCTCATAGATAGTATTTTAAGTTATTGTTTTTATAATATTTATGTATTGTAAAAATTTTTATTTATACGAAAAACAAACGATTCTTGTAGAAAAAATTATCTATTATCAAAACTTAACCAAAAAATTCATATTAGCGGCTGCCCCATTTATTGTATTTTACACTGTTTTCCTCATAGTTCACACTGTTTTCCTCATAGTTCACACTGTTTTCCTCATAGTTCACACTGTTTTCCTCATAGTTCACACTGTTTTCCTCATAGTTGCGCTTGTAAACAACTAAAACAAATATAAACATTAAAAACAACTACAACCGCGCACGAGAAAAATGAAAACTTAATGTGCTTGATAGGGTTGTTAGTTAGTTTTTTCGTGATTTTAAAAACAAAAAAACTAGCTATAAAGCTATTTTTAAAAACAGAAGATAATAAACAGAATAGAATGTCACTAAAAATGGATTTTAAAGCATATATAACAAGCGTTTTATTTTTTTAGTTAAAAACGTCTTGCTTCCATGTAAAAGACTCGTAAACAGCAAAAATAAGTTTTAATACAAATTTAAAAATGCAGTGATAAAACAAAGCGCATAATCAAACCACCAGCTAATTGAGTTATCCACAGACTTTGTGGATAACTCAATTATGAAAGTCTTGTATGCCTTGATTAATAAAGCTTGAGTTAGATTGATTAAAAAGTAGTCAATGGGTAAGCAACATAAATTTTAGAAAAAATGCCCATCCTGTTACCAAGAATTTTTCCGCAATTGCACTTTGACCTCACGTTTATGGGCTAGCGTTTTCGCGGCATCTGCGCCAATATGCGCTTCACCCCTTTTTTTAGCCAGTTCCATTTGCTTTTCACGTTCCATGAACCGGATTTTCCGATCAGGCGCAACCTTATCGTAACAATGAGGGCAGCTGATTCCTTGTTGATACTTATCACTGACTTTATCGGCTTCGGTGATAGGCAGGCGACAGGCGTTACACTGGTCGAACCTACCTTTTTTGAGTTGATGATTAACGGTGACCCGCTCGTCAAAGACAAAGCATTCGCCTTCCCACAGTGTTTCCTGTTCTGGGACTTCTTCCAGATATTTTAAAATCCCGCCGTGGAGATGAAAAACCTCGTCAAAACCCTGTTCTTTTAAGTAAGCCGTGGATTTTTCACAGCGGATACCTCCCGTGCAGAACATGGCGACTTTTTTGTGTTTTTCAGGATTGAGATGATCCTTAACATACTGGGGGAATTCCCGAAAACTGACCGTATTCGGGTTAATGGCATTTTTAAAGCTACCGACTTTAAATTCGTAATCATTGCGGGTGTCCACCAACAAGACTTCGGGATCCAGAATAAGTTTGTTCCAATCCTTGGGACTGACATAGGTACCCACTACGCGCTTAGGGTCGATGCCGGGTACTCCCATCGTGACTATTTCTTTTTTAAGTTTAACTTTAGCGCGATTGAAGGGGATTTTGTCGGTCAGCGATTCCTTGTAATCGAGATCCGCCAGACGTGGGTCGCTACGCAACCAGTCCAGCACGGTATCGACGGCCTGACGTGATCCAGCTATCGTGCCGTTGATGCCTTCATCGGCCAACAGCAAGGTACCGCGAATCTCGCAGGCTTCCATAAGCTCATGGAGTGGTTGACGTAAATCCTGAAAATTTTCCAGAGTAACAAATTTATAGAGAGCGCAAACAACTATCGGTGACATTTATATTCCTAGGTGCTAGCCGGAACGTAAATCCGGTGCAGAAAAAAGAGCGTATTATACGCGATGGAACTTAATGGTTCTGTCGCAAAGTTTGACCAAAGTCAGGAAATGCCTTGTCTGGAGGCAAAACTATCCTGCTAAAGCCATAAATTGCTTGTAAGCGGGAATATTTTCATCGGACAACTGCTCTTTCGAATCATATGCGCCGTTTCAATTCCATCGATTGTTGCTTTGGCGGAATAGAAAGTTTTGAAACCCATCATCGGTTTCGTTATTTTCTTGATAAAACGATGATCTTGTTCAACGAGGTTA
>NQJH01000389.1 GCA_002256685.1 Methylococcaceae bacterium NSP1-2
CATTGTTGCTGGCTTTAATCCATCATCATTTCAAATAGCAAACCGCCATGCCATTCTAGAAAATCCAGGCAAGGGATTGGTGATACCTGCTATGTTTATGGCGGATTGGATAACGGTGGAATCCCGCCTGCGGATTCCACTAAAAGCAGTTGCGAAATCACTTAAAATAATCGATACTTAAAATTCAACTGGCCTTGTCAAAAAGCAGACTAACCTGGCCGAATTTACAACTATTGAAGGCTACTCAATATGAAAAAATCGATTTTTTTAGGTTTGGCAATGGCTGGCATTGCGTTAAATTCACTTATTGTATCTGCTGCTACCGACAGCAAATACCCTGCCGCAGATTTCGAGCCTAGCGTCATTTACATGGATAAAGATGCAGTAACCAAAGATCAACCACAAAATGAACTCGATCCAAAGTATCCTGCCTCAAACTTCACGCCTGTAGTTGTCTTTGTCGATAATCAATTAGCCGATCAAACTCAGGATGAAACTGATCCAAAATATCCCGCAGCATACTTCAAACCAAAAGTAATTTATCCTTGATTTTCAGTAGGTTGTAACTTCGACAGAGTGGGTAAAGTGTTTATTGAAGCCTCTACACTCAGCCCTGATACATGAAATAAAAAACACCTAAAAAGTGATTACATGCTTTGTATTTAATATTTTTTTCGGCGCACTTTGTGAGCGTTTTATCAAGAAAGACGGCACCTATCAGGTGCAAACGGGCGTTTCCAATACGACCAGTGCCTTTAAGGCGATGAAAGAGGAGCGGCGAGGCCGCGAATAGGCTTGTGGTAGTTCAAATCCTGGTCTTTCAGGTGATGCTACCAACTTGGCTAAAGCAATTGTCCACCTTGGACGATCTTCGCCAAGCGTAAAAAGTAAAATATAAGCTTTTCGTTGTGTTGCTGTTTGGTCTGCTGAGTTTTGTTTTTCAAATGAGCTCCCGGCGAGAGGCGAATGTGCAAGCCCTGTTTCCGTGAGGCGTTGCAGAGCTTGTTTCCTGAGTTAGAATCACACCTTTAAGCCGTGTGCTGGAAAAACTGGATATCGACGCCTTACTATCGTCACACCTGGTGTTGATAAAATACTTCATGCGTAGCAAAAAATTCACTAACCAACCTTTGTCGGGTGCGGTGTCAAACACCTCAGCGCCACCTTGCAATCCCAGGCAAAGGTCTTTTCGGCCAAATGCGGTTTTGAATTCCTCATCAATGATCACTTGCGCTTGAAACGCCCGTCTTTTGCGCCGTTTAACTTTTTCGCGGCATCTTGAGCGTAGTAATGTGTTGTTCCGACAGATTAGTCATGCTCGAGTACTCAGTCATTTTTTTATGTCGGGTAAAGTTTTTTTCAATTTTATCTGCGCATCATCAGTAGTAAATCGCCAATCCAAAGGACGAGCAATAGTATTTTTTTTGCCGTAAAGTTTCTTGATCTGGAATGTGCCGATACATACATTGATGCAATAAGACGTTCAATTCTATTTCAGCCGGTTATTTGCCTCAATTGTTGAAAACAATCTGGGCTTGAGTTTTCATAAGGCGGGTTACCCAGATAAAACGGGACAGCGAAAAGCGCTGTGTACAGATTTAGGTAACTATTAGTGACACTGGCAACATCTTGCTTAGCCTGGGGAAAAAGGATTTGCGCAGGGTGTTAAGTTTTTTTGCTATCGCCTTCCTTGTTAAGGAAGTTTAAGGTTAAGGTGGTGTAAAATAGAACTTTTATGCCACATAAAGGGTCAACGGAACTTTTGGTTTAGTCGACATACGTTGTCTATTTCTATCAAAACAAGCAGTTAGTATTTGAGTTGCAGCACCAGATAGAGGTAAAGCTAAAAACTGATTATTTTATGATTATTACAGAGATGGGCGTGTGTTGTATGCAGTTAAGTATATTGGCAAAAAAGGTTTGTATGCTTGATTCGAGAAAACTATTTTTTTCGCAAAAAAGTGATTTGAAAAACCGAATAAGGCTCGATGCGCAAGGAGCAAGTTTTAAAAAGTTTACTACTTTTACCTTGAGTTGGTTGTTAATGTTTTTTTTTCTGAGTTTGCCGGCTCAAGTGCTATTTGCTGAAGGCATAATCAAGCAAACAGCTAGTCGGGTTACTGAAGATATTTCTCGCCATAAAGTCGGTTTAGATAGCCATGCAGCGAGTGTAGCTACTGAAATTATTGCTAACGAAAACGCCAGTGTAGCTAATGAAATTACCTCCATTATTACTACAAAATACCATCCTTATCTGGTGCTGTCGAATTTTATAAATCGCACGGAAGATCTTGATGCGCTTTATAAAGTTGCAAATTACCAGTTGTTATGGCTAGGTAATGCCCAGGCAAAAAAAAATATTGTCGAAGTACTCAATTTATTAAATGACGCATCGGTCAGTGGTTTGGATGCGTTAAATTACGACGCTTACACACTACATCAAAAACTAGAGCCTGCCTTAAAGCTTGCGCCCGATAATTACAGGCTATTGGCGCTCTACGATACAGCCATCAGCCTGTCTTTGTTGCGTTTCCTGCATGATTTGCATTATGGCCGAGTGAATCCGCAGGGAATAAATTATAAAGTCAAGTTAAGGGAAAAAAAGCTGATTGATTTGCCCTCCATGATTAAAGACAGTTTAGCTCTGGGTACTATCAAGCAATTACCCCTGTTAGTAGAACCCAAATTGCAACAATATCAAAAGTTAAAATCGGCATTAGCCACTTATCGTCTGCTTGCCCGGAAATCGCCGCCTTTTCAATTACGCATTGAAAAATCCATAAACCCTGGCGGCAATCTTCCTCAAGCTGAAGAACTTCGCG
>NQJH01000014.1 GCA_002256685.1 Methylococcaceae bacterium NSP1-2
CAATGGCTAACTCTTCAATGCCAAAACCAGCGGCTTTAACCAATTTAAGTAACTCGGCTTTAGCTTGATTATTTTTCATTTTATTTAAAGCGACATAAAAATAGGCAGTGTTTTCTAAACTATCAATTAAATTAAAACCAGTAAACCAGTGCATTATTTTTTTGGAAATTGCGCCATTATTTTGTTCACACTGCCAAATAAATAAATGATTGTCAGCTACTTTTAAATCCAGACCTTCTTTAAATTTTTGTTTATTAATGTAATGGCGGTTATTTTCAGCGTCACGGTCAAACAAACACGTTTCCTTATCTTCTTTTTCACTATAAAGCCATTCAGCATAAACCGTTGTGCTATCCGCTTCAAAGCCATAACGATATTTAACTGCTTTTAAAAAAAACAGTATTTCAAAATAACTAGACGCATCTTCAGTTTCGGTATTTAAAAGAAAGGGCTCATGCGGTAGCGTATGATTGGCTTTATTTAATACCAGATTGCGCATAAATTCCATCGCTCTTAACACATTACTTTTGCCACTGGCATTCGCACCATAAATCACCGCACTACTCAGCAGGGCGTAATTGTTTATATGAAAACGATGATTGCCATCGGAGCTTGAGCTAGCATTCATGCTGAAAGTCACCGTATCTTTAATAGAACGGAAATTATTAACACTAAATTGTAAAAGCATAAGGGTATTAAATAACAGTCATGATTGAATGAGCTTAGTATAGCCATCTTTATAACTGGGATAAGAAAACTGATAACCTAGGGCTTTTAGACGCTGATTGTCACAGCGTTTATTTAGGGTATCGTCGCTAGTGCTGGCTTTAATGCGTGGTGCCGGGCAGTTGAGTTGTTGCGCCATCCAGCTCATTACTTCATACAATGGCGCGGGGTCATTATCACTGGCTAGATAATATTGCGCCAAGGTAATCCCTGCTAGTTTTTTTTCCAATAAAAACGCTAATACTTGTACGCAATCGTCTTGATGAATGCGATTAGTAAAATACGGAGGGGTTTGTTGAATAATTGGGCTTTGCTTAGCTTTGTTTAATAGGTATTCGCGCCCTGCCCCATAAATGCCTGAAAAACGTACCACGGTATTTTGCGGGTTGAGCGCAGTTACTTGTTGTTCTGCTTGTCTTATTAATTGGCTATTAATATTATCAGGTTGCGCGATAGCATCTTCATTCACCCATTCGCCTTGTGACTGCCCATAAACACTGGTCGATGATACAAAAATCCACGGCAGGTGAGCAAATTTACACAGCACATTGTTTAAACCAATTTCATAGACTTCACGGTAACTTTGCTCGGTGCGTCCGTCCGCAGAGACAATAAAAAACAAGTGATCAAAATCGTTATCCAACTTTTCAAGGGCGGTCGCTGAGTTTATGTTGGCACGCACAATGTGAATATCACCGTTACTCGGTGGCGGATTGCGTCTCACGCCGGTGACGTGATGACCTTTAATCGTCAAAACTCGCGCCAGTTCTGTGCCAATAATGCCACAACCTATGATTAAAATTTTTGCCATTGTTTAGAATTTAGTTGGTTATTTAATTTTACAATTCATCGGAAGTATTTGCCTTACGCGATAAAAGCAGATTTTCTGTGTCGTTACGTTCAACTTGCCAGCCCGACGAACTTAGTTTGTTTACTGTTTCCTGCGTTAGTGGCAGATCATTTTTTTGTTTTCCTATGGGAAACAAGGAAACCACAATGCCTTTTTTCGCGCCTAACACTGCCCACTTTGTTAAGGACTCATTCAATTTATGATAGTCAAAGGCACCTAATTCTCGCACTGGCGCGGCACAAACAATTCGATACACATAATGTAAATTGGACAGCGCGACCCGCCCGTTTAAATCAGTACAAATATTATCGGGGTGTGTTCGCATTTGTGTCGCTGTATTCACAACGGCTATATCGTATAGATTGTTTTGGCGGCGTTGATAATCTTTTCCTAAGTCATACATTCGAAACGACAGCAAAATAATGGCTAATCCGATTAGATAACGGGTATTTATTTTTACCAACGCATATTTAAAAATAATGACCAGTGCTACAAAAATAAAACACGCATAGGGTAAAGCGTATCGCGGTTCAATATGCACGCCCCATTGATATTTTGTTCTGGCAACGATAGTAATCGCTGCGCCAATCGCAGTGTATGTAATCGAGATAAGAAAAGTTTGTTGGTCAATTTTTTGCCACTGTTGCCACGTCGTTATGGCTTTATACGATAGAACAATGAGTGCGCTAATCAACACAATGATGCCAAAGACATTGTTAAACAAACGATCTAAATCGCTAAATACTAGCAAGGTATTCAATTGTGAAAAAATATAATCGTGAATATTTTGACTCAATCCTACCGTGCTAGGCGGCATGGAATACGGTTGAATTTTGCCAAAAATTAAAACGTTATAAATAAACATCGGTACGATAAATACCGCATTTCCTAATGCCCAGAAGCCGATGTGGACTATTTTCGCTTTACGGTTTTTCGGCTCACTAATCAGAGACCAAAACGAATATAAAAAAATGCTGATGAGTAACGCGATATTGGCATTTCTAAGCAGATAAGAAAATCCGGTTAACAGCCCTAAATAAAACCACGAAGACGCTTTATTGTCTATTACCAACAATCGGTTAACAGCTAATACAACCACCAATAGTGATAAGCTATCGCTATAGGCAATAGAGCCGAAAAATACCATTGTCGGTGTTAAAGTAACCAGTATTGCTATCCAAAAAGCGGCCCAAAGTCCTACGATTCGCTGAAAAGAAAACACGATACCTATCGGTAATAACACCAAGGCAGCAAGACTTAACCAAGGCGCGATAATTTCTATAGGGACAAACAACAGTTTGCTACTTATTATCAGTAGCAACGGATAACCCGGCGGAAATAAATTGTCAGGAACGGCTGGATTTTCAAATTCATTTGAACTGATGGGAATGGTTTCAAAAACGCCACGCGCCATAAAGCTTCGTGCTTGTTCTATATAATTGATACTGTCTGCCCCATAAGGGAAAAAGGGTACAAAAAAATAAAACGTAGCCGCGCTCAGACCGACAAAAAGTGCCAAGACATAAACCGTTGTTTGTTTGCTCATATTTAACTGTTGCTTATTAAAGTGCGGTCGTTTTGTGGCTTAAAATTAAGTTTTCTTTATTATTACGCTCAACTTGCCAACCTAAGGTATTTAGCTTGTTTATTTCTTCCTGTTTAAGTGGCAGATCGCTTGCGCCTTTATCAGGAAACAAGGAAACCACAACCCCTTTTTTTGCCCCTAAATTCGCCCAAGTTTGTAAAGATTCATCAATGAATTTATTTTGTTGAAAAGAAGGATATATATGTCTTGCTGGAGCGGCACACAGTATTCTATAGACAAAGGCGCGATTAGAGAATGCAAGTCGTCCATTTAAATCCGTACAAATAACATCGGCATTAGCGGTAATTTGCTGAGCTGTGTGTGATATGTTTTGATCATAAGCTTCTAGTTGATAGAGTTTCGATAGCTGATAGCCTCGTGCTAGGAGCAGGGTAATCACTAAACAGGGGAGCAAATACCGAGTCATTATTGTGCAGCTGGAATTTTTTAAAACAATGGCTATTGCGACAAAAATAAAACAGGGAAAGGCAAGAACGTGGCGGTCGGAAATATGTACGCCCCATTGATATTTAGTTCTAGCAGCGATAACCATCGCTGTACCAATTACAACATAGCTAACAGCGATAAAAAAAGTTTGTTGCTCTATTTTTGACCATTTTTTCCAACTAGAAATTACTTGATAAAGTAAAACGACTACAACAGTTATCAGCAATAGTATGCCGGATACATTATTGGCTATTAATCCGTCCAGCTCATTCAATGTTAATACGGTATCTAATTGCGCTTTTATATAATCATGAATATTTTCGCCAAGGCTGACGGTACTCGGCGGCATGGAATAAGGTTGAAACTTACCAAAAACCAAAAAATTACGCATTAGCCACGGGGCTAATAACAAGGCATTTCCACCTGCCCAGACTAAGGACTGGTTAATTTTTTGTCGGCGGTTTTGACTATCAACCAGTATGTCCCACAGTAAAAATAGCGACATACTGATAAGCAAAGCAAGATTAGCATTTCTGATTAGGTAGGAAAATCCGCTTAAAAGCCCCAAACAAAACCATGAAGTAGATTTATTACCCGCAAATAACAGCCGATTAACGGCAAAAATCACCAGCAATAATGACAAGGTATCGCTATAAGCAATGTAACCGTGCCTTACTGCTGTTGGCGTTAATGCCACAAGTATGGCTATAGAAAGTGCGGGATAAAGTCCTAAAACACGCTGAAAACAACAGACTATGGTTAATGGCAAAAGGGCAAGTGCGGCAAGACTCAAAAAAGGTGCAGTCACTTCTACCGGTAATTGGAATATAACACTACTGAAAACGATGAGTAACGGATAACCCGGCGGAAATAAAGCATCGGGAACGGAAACAACATCGGTTAGTTCTGTGCCGAAAGGCGTAATTTCAAACACACCCCGTGCCATAAAGCTTCTGGCTTGTTCAAGATAACTGGCACTATCAACACCGTAAGGAAAAAACGGCGAGAAATAGGAAATGGTTGCTGAACATAAACCTGCAAATAAAGCCAAAGTATAAATAGAATATTCTTTAGTCATAATTTATAAATAGTGACAGTGTTTTTAATTTAGATTAGTTAAGTTATGTGCAAAAAGTCGGCGGGTACTACAAGTTACTCAAACCTGTGAGCCGTTTAGTTAGTTCGGCATTCGAGGAAATGGTCAGTGCATATATTTGAAAGGCTATTTCAAACCAAGAAAAGGTAGCCGCACCAAAACTCATTAAAATTAACGGTCGTTTCAACAGCCTTTATAAGTAACCAGAAGAATTCCCAAAACCACCAGACAAGTTCCCACAAAGCGTATCAGTGAAAAGGCTTCACCTAACAAAAACACACCAAACAGCGCGGTAAGAATAAAACCAAAACCCACAAACGGATAAGCGATACTGACATCGATTTTTGCCAGCACACCTAACCACAGCACCGCGCCTAATGCGTACAGCGTTAAGCCTAACCAGACATAAAGATTGGAGCCCACTGTGACGGCTATTTGCATCCAGCCACCCGTTAAGCCTTGCTGCACCGCAGGCGAGGACATGCCATGTTTTAGCGTAATTTGCGCAACAGCAGACATAGAGACGCTGATAAAAATCAGCGTTAATACTGTCCAAGATATAGACATTTCTTTCATAGAGATACCAACGTAACCAACATCATATTAATAAAAACAATCCAACTGGCACGGTCTTTTAAACTATACACCAGTGGATCATCGTGCATTTTGCCACGCGAGGTATTTAGCCATAATCGGGACACCCAATAAGCCATTAACGGGCATAACAGCCATAAAAACACGGGATGAGAATATTGCTGCATACTTTCTGGACTATCAATAAACAATGCCAATACCAGAACAGAGAGATAACCTGCGGCAACGCCCATACTGCTTAGCATGGGATAGTCGTCAATGTAATAATCCCGTCCTTTCATTTTGTTGCGAGATAGTGCGTGCAAGGCTTTTAACTCGGTACAACGTTTCACCAGTGCCAGCGATAAAAACACAAACATCGAGAAGCCTAATAACCAAGATGACAGCGGCACTTCAATCGCATAAGCCCCCGCGACTATGCGTATGGTGTAGAGTGATGCTAACAATATCACATCAATTAAGACAATTTTCTTAAAATAGAACGAATAAGCGAGCGTCATTGCTAAATAAGCCAGCTGAGTAAATAAATACTTTTGTGAAAGCTGCGCTGCTAAGCCAAAACCTATAATAAATAACACGATCATTGCCAAAATGCCGACAGGTAAGCCGATATTACCCGCCGCAAAAGGTCGCTTACATTTACGCGGGTGCTGTCTATCTGCCGTTAAATCCAGTAAGTCATTGAGCAAATAAGTTGCCGAAGCCATTAAACCAAACGCCAGAAATGCGGCGAGTATTTCGGTAATAGCGTAAAAATTAAACGCATGTGCCGTTAAAATCGGCACGCCTAGCAACACATTTTTTGCCCATTGATGAACTCTCAATGCTTTCAGCCACGTTTTTAACTTAGCAGGACGATCATCAAAAACCTGTTGTATTTCAATGTTACGCGCTTTCGCTTTGGAGACAACGCCGCTATCAGGATTAACGATAATAGCCTGCCTTGCCTTTGCCCAGATAGCTAAATCAACTCGCGCATTACCTGCATAATCAAAGGCTTGCTGTTCACAACAAACCAGTATCGCTTGCAATTTACGCTCGCCCTTAAGATTGTTATGACCATCACTGGCTAACACGCCCGTAAAAAAACCTAAGCGATTAGCCACAGGTTCTGCAAGGCTTCTATCAGAAGCAGTGGCTAAATACAACGTTCTGCCAGTCGCGGCTTCATTGCGCAAAAATTCTACAAAGTCATTTTGTAGCGGCAGGGTGTCAAATTCCAGTACGGTACGTTTGGCTATTTCTTCTTTAAGTCTGGCTTTGCCGAACACGACTAGCCAGTAGAACATTGCCAGCAACATCCACGGCTGTTTTTTCAATAAAAGAAAAGCACTTTCAACCAATAAATCGGTTTTAATTAAAGTGCCATCGAGGTCAACAAAAAGCGGGACAGTCAATGATTGAGGCATAAAAGGGTCTTAGTTTAATAAAGGGTAGTGGGTAACACAGGTAGTTAGTTGTAGCGAAAAAAGCCGCCAAACTCTATGGGAGAATAGTTCTGAAAATTATAATAAAGGGATAACGTCTATTTATTAAGACTGTTATCCCTTTTTCTGTAGGGTAAGTTGTTATGTTCGATTAAATAATTTTATTAGATACGCTAATCTAGCGGCGCGTTCAGAGTCGAGTTGATGCCATTGAAAACGCCATTTCCAATTGCCTACCGTGGTACCGGGGGTATTCATACGATGTTCGGAGTTTAATTCGAGAATATCCTGCATCGGAATAATAGCCAGATTGGCAACTGATGCTAATGCGGTTTGTATGAGTGCGCAATTTAATGACATGGCAGGATTACCAAGGTAGTCAAAAATATAGCTTTTTTCGGCTTCACTCAGTTTTTCAGACCAACCTAGGGTGGTGTCATTATCATGCGTTCCGGTATAAACGACGCAATTTTTCTCGTAATTATCGGGCAAATAAGGGTTATCGGCATCGCCACCAAACGCAAACTGCAAAATCTTCATGCCGGGTAAATGAAATTCGTCTCTTAAGGCATCAACCTCAGGCGTAATGATACCTAAGTCTTCCGCGACTAAAGAAATTTCGCCTAATTGCTCTGTTATTGCTTTTAATAAAGCAGAGCCAGGGGCTTTAACCCATTGCCCTACTTGTGCAGTTTCTTCGCTTGCAGGGATTTCCCATGCGGATTCTAGTCCACGGAAATGATCGATACGCAGAATATCAAATTGTTCACACTGCTGTAAAATGTCCCAGTTGTAATGTGGATTACCCCAACGTTGTCCGGTTTCCGAAAAATAATCGGGCGGTACACCGGCAACCACTGACATATCACCCTCTGCATCAAGTTTGAAAACGTCACGATTTGCCCATACATCGGCACTGTCATAAGACACAAAAATAGGAATATCACCAAATAACAGAATGCCACGCTCATTGGCATAAGTCTTTAGTGCCATCCATTGCCGAAAAAAAACATATTGTTCAAATTTGATAATATCAATTTGAGATCTTAAGCGCAGTGTAGCCGCTCTGATAGCATATTTATCGCGCTGTTTCAGGGGTTCTGACCACTGATTCCAACATTGTTGACCAAATTGATTTCTCAGTGCCATAAACAAAGCAAAATCATCCAGCCAAAATGCTTTATCTCGACAAAAATTCTCGAAATCCGTTTTGTCTTGTGGTTTTGCACGCTCTAAAAAGTTATAAAATGCTTTTACTATTAAGCAACTTTTATAGAATTTGACTTCTTTTCTGTGACAGTCTTTACACTGATCCGATGTAGGCAACCAGCCTGATTTTATCAAACCATCAATATTGATTAACTCAGGATTACCTGCATGTGCCGATAAGCATTGGTAAGGTGAGCCATCGGCATGAGTTGCACCTAAAGGCAATGTCTGCCAGACAGTGATGCCTGCCGTACAGAGAAAATTGATGAAATCGTAGGCATCCTGTCCCAAATCGCCTTGTTCCCCCACACCGGGTAAGGAAGTAATGTGCAATAAAACGCCTGCACGACGTTTGTTTAAAAGTGTAGTCATCGCTTTGTTAAGTGTGTGAGTGGTTTGATTTTCAGTTAATGGCTTCGTAGGATGGGTAGAACGCAGTGAAACCCATCGAGATGGATGAGTTTCGGCTATCGCCTCTATCTATCCTATCTTACTATTATTCAATACCCTGACGCATTGTGCCACCCATAGCAGGCGCACCAGAACCTTGAGTAAAAGCTAGTGATAAATAAGCAGGTGGTTCTTCACCCAATAATCGATACAAATTGGCTAGATTAAGGCGAAATTGTTTTTCAAAATTACTAACCGCTTCACCCGGATTATAATCACCAAACCACCAAAACCAGTCAGAACCTTCACAGATAGCCAACTGATGTTCCGCTGCTTTAATCTGTTTATCGGTTAGACGCTTGGCGGCTATCGCTTGATCGAAGGCTAATTTAACATCCCCTAGCATATCCCAGCCTCGGTTTTTATCACCATCGCCTATCCACGTTGAAAAAGTACCGTAAACCCAGCTCCCTGCCACCAATTTTTTCAACGGTTTAACCACAATTTTACTTTTTAAACACTCTGAGAAGGTGGTTAATTCAATATCAGGATGGCTAGCCAATCTTTGATATAAAGCACTTAGGAAAAAATAGCCATTATGCGGAAAATATTCCCACGCATTTTCCCCATCCATGATAATGGAAACTACCGAGCCGTCTGGCTCATTGTTGCCAATAGTCACGAGATGATTAATCAAATCAGCCACTGCATGATCGGCGTGCCATGTTGAATAATCAAAACCAATCAGGTCGGACAAACCGTCATCACGGAAAAAACAGGCTATTTTGGTTTTTTCCAGTTTAAAAGGATGATGACGACCCTGTGGTTGCTTATTTTCAGGAAGATGCAAACTATTACCCAGCACCGAACCGCCACTTGCTGTCCATGTAAAACCATGCGTACCGAGTATTTTTAATGTTTCCGCGCTGATAGCTCCTTCGGATGGCCAACAACCTTTAGGCTTAAAATCAAAAAACCGTTCAAAGGTTTTTACGGCTTTTTTAAGATGCCAATCAACACGGTCTTTACCACCTTCATAATGGCTAAGACTCGGCAATGGCGCATGAGGCATGGCTTGATGGGTGGACTTTATATCCAGCAATAGCGGCATAATCGGGTGTGCATAAGGCGTGACTGATAGCTCAATTTGCCCTTTTCTGGCTAACACTTTATAGCGTTGAATGACGTGGGATAACTGCTCACCAATAATCTCCAGCACTTCCATTCGGTCGTGTTGTGTGTAAGCAGTCCCTTTTGCTATCAAGTGTTGCACTCGACTATCAGTGAGTTTAACCGTTTCACCCATCCACGCTAAGTGATACCAAACTAATATATCAATGACAAACTGTTCATTGACATAGTGCAACGCGTCGAAATGCTGCTCTAGCCATTCGCTCATTGCCGCTAATTTTTGAAAGGCGGGATAACGGTTAATTTGCCTATCCCTATTCGCCCGCATACAGTCCTTAACCAATCTCAACCGATCTTCAGGATCGTCGGGGAGTTTAGGACTGACTAGCGCGGCTAATAAAGAATCAGTGATAGCCGAGCGTTTGCGCAAAAAACCGCTCACCTGCTTGGCATATTCTTCAATTTGCTCCAACAAAATAGGTGCGAAATTAATAACCGCTTTGGCGTTAGGAACAGCTTCCAGATGGGCAGCCATATCAACGTAGTCTTTAATGACATGTAAATAAGTCCACGGCAATATGAATTCACCCGTTTGCAAATCTCGGTATTCTGGCTGGTGCATGTGCCAACACAGCACCAGCTTTAATTTCTTTTTTCCCATTTTGTGTTATCTCACATAATGTAAATGCTGCCCTAACATTTCTGAGGTAACCAAAACGACACCGCCTGCACTGACATGAAATCTTTTTTCATCATCGGCTCTATTCTCACCAATCACCATGCCTTCAGGGACTTCGCAACCGCGTTCGATAATGGCTTTAGTAATGCGACAATTACGCGCAATATTGACATCGGGTAACACAATGGAATCGGTGATGGTAGTGTAAGAATTGACTCTGACATTGGAAAATAATAAAGAACGCCTGACGTTAGCACCTGAAATTACACACCCGCCCGATACCATTGAATCCACCGCTTGTCCGCGTCTATCATTGTTATCAAATACAAATTTAGCGGGTGGAGTTTGAGCTTGATAGGTCCAGATAGGCCAGGTTTTATCATATAAATTTAGATCAGGCTTAACGCTAACTAATTCCATATTCGCTGACCAATAAGCATCAATTGTACCTACATCGCGCCAATAACTTTGTCCACCTTGTAAATTTAAAAATGGATAGGCATTAACGATATATTTATCAATGACCGAAGGAATAATATCTTTACCAAAATCGTGGCTAGAATCTTTGGTGTCGGCATCTTTAATGAGCTGTTCAAATAAAAATCCCGCATTAAAGATATAAATACCCATAGACGCGAGTGCCGTATCGGTTCTACCCGGCATAATGGGTGGATGTTCGGGCTTTTCGACAAAGGCTTTAACACGGCGATTATCATCGACATCCATGACACCAAAAGCCGTGGCTTCTTCCAATGAAACTTCAATACAGCCGATGGTCAAATCCGCATTTTTGGCGATATGGTCAGCGAGCATTTCACCATAATCCATTTTATAAATATGATCGCCCGCTAATACTAATATGTGTTCAGGACTACGGCTACGCAGAATATCAATATTTTGAAAAATAGCATCTGCGGTGCCTTTATACCAAGAATCTTCATCAACCCGTTGTTGAGCGGGCATTAAATCGACATATTCGCCGAATTCACCGCGCAAAAATCCCCAGCCCTGCTGAATATGACGAATTAAAGAATCGGCTTTGTACTGAGTTAAAATACCGATTTTACGAATGCCTGAGTTGACACAATTTGACAACGGGAAATCAATGATACGAAACTTTCCACCGAAGGGAACAGCGGGTTTAGCTCGCCAATCGGTCATATCCATTAACCTCGAACCACGACCCCCTGCCAAAATTAAGGCAATGGTATTCCGGGTTAAATGACTAACGATACGATCATTTTTATTATTATTGGATTCCGACATTTTTCATCTCCAAGTAGAATAGTTTCACAACTTCGGTTGTGTTTGGTAACATTTACCTGTCTATTATTCTACTACATGAGGCTCAACAAAGTGAAAAAGCAATCGACGAACATACTTAGTGCAGATTTTATAAAAATCACCGAAGCTAAGCATCATGATCCTTTTTCGATATTGGGTCGCCATCGGAAAAATAAGCAAGATCAAGTTACCGTCTATCTACCTTATGCTGAAAGCGTGTGTTTCAGCCATAATGACGCTGCTTTAACCCGTGTACCGAATAGCGATTTTTTCGAATATACTATCGAAAATGATCAAGTAATCCCTGAACATTATCAGCTGTCTTGGCTAGATAAAGACGGCAACACCCACAAAAATTATGACCCCTACACGTTCGGCACACAGTTACCCGAATTTGACCAACATCTATTTGGTGAAGGTAAACACTGGCATATTTATCAAAAATTGGGCGGACATTTACACACTGCTGATGGCATAGCAGGTGTTTTTTTTGCAGTATGGGCACCTAATGCCGGACGCGTCAGTGTCGTTGGTGACTTTAACCGTTGGGATGGTCGTTGTCATCCGATGCGTAGTCTTGGCGGCGGGGGACTTTGGGAGTTATTTATTCCTGATTTACAAGAAGGTTGTTTATATAAATTTGAAATATTAAACCGCGATAGTGGTCAAATTCTGGTAAAAACCGACCCTTATGGACAGCAATTTGAGTTTCGCCCTAACACCTCGTCGGTAGTCACTAGAGAAGATAGCTATGTGTGGCAAGATCAACAATGGATGACGGATCGTGTTCAGCGCAACTGGCTACATGAACCGATGTCCATCTACGAAGTACATCTCGGTTCATGGAAGCGTGACGATAAAGGTAATTTTATTAATTATCGAGAACTGGCGGTACAGTTGGTCAACTACGTCAAACAAATGGGTTTTACTCACATTGAACTACTGCCTATCACTGAGCATCCGCTTGATGCGTCTTGGGGTTATCAAACCACGGGCTATTTCGCACCGACTAGCCGTCATGGCGCACCCGATGATTTTCGTTTCTTCATGGATACCTGTCATCAAAACGACATCGGCGTTATTCTCGATTGGGTTCCTGCGCATTTTCCTAAAGATTCGTTTGCGTTGGCACGATTTGATGGCAGTGCGTTGTATGAACATGAAGACCCGCGTAAAGGCGAACACCGTGATTGGGGTACACTGATTTACAACTATGGTCGTAATGAAGTTAAAAATTTCTTACTGGCGAGTGCTATTTTTTGGCTAGAAGAATTTCACCTTGATGGTTTACGCGTCGATGCGGTCGCTTCTATGCTGTATCTGGATTATTCGCGTGAAGAAGGCGACTGGATTCCCAATATGTATGGCGGCAATGAGAACTTAGAAGCGATTAGTTTTCTCAGAGAAATGAATGAAGTCACTCATGCCCAGCATCCGGGTACGGTGGTTATGGCAGAAGAATCGACTTCTTGGCCACAAGTCACGCGCCCAACATGGACGGGTGGTTTAGGCTTTTCAATGAAATGGAATATGGGTTGGATGCACGACATTTTGGCATATATGCAAGAAGACCCCGTACACCGTATGCACCATCACAATCAACTGACTTTCGGAATGCTGTACGCGTTCACTGAAAATTTCACGTTGCCGTTTTCTCATGACGAAGTTGTGCATGGCAAAGGCTCGTTAGTCAGTAAAATGCCAGGGGATGAATGGCAACGTTTTGCTAATTTAAGACTGTTATACACTTTGCTATACACCTACCCCGGCAAAAAACTATTGTTTATGGGCTGTGAATTTGGGCAAGGTACCGAATGGAATTTTCATAAGGCATTAGATTGGTATGTACTGGATTACTCGCATCATCGCGGCGTGCAAACACTGGTCAAAGACTTAAATCAGCTATACAAAACTGAACCCGCGTTATACCAACATGATTTTGATTATCAAGGCTTTGAGTGGATTGATTGCTGTGATGTACAACAATCCATTATCAGTTATCGCCGTAAACATGGTGAAGAAGAATTGCTGGTTATTCTCAATTTCACCCCCGTGGTAAGAGAAAATTACCGAATTGGCGTTCCTAAAGCAGGGAGCTATAAGGAAGTTTTCAATTCTGATTCCAGTTACTATGATGGTAGCAACACAGGTAATGGCATTATTGTGTCAGAACCTAAAGAATGGATGGGACAACTTAACTCAGTCCGTCTTACTTTGCCTCCCTTAGGTGGTGTAATTTTAAAACTGTAGTTTTTCTACAAACCTTTCACCGTTTAAGGGGTTAGTTCGTAGGTCGGGTTAGCTGTGTATCAAACAGCGTAACCCGACATAAGCACATCAGCTACGGCTATCGGCTAACTCAATCTACACTCTAACTAAAATGAAAAAAATACTTTTTGTCACCAGTGAAGCCTACCCACTGATTAAAACGGGAGGTCTTGGCGATGTTTGTAGCAGTTTGCCTAAAGCATTAACTGAATTAGGACAAGATGTTCGTGTGCTTCTACCCAAATATCCGTCATTAAAAACCGTCGGTGAAGTTCGATTTCTGTGTTCATTACGCATTGACAATCATCCGATTACTATTTTTGAAACCACCATTCCAGATAGCCCTGTTATCGCTTGGCTGGTTGATTGCCCTGATCTTTTTAATACCTTAGGCAATCCTTATCTCGATGAACAGGGTCTTCCTTGGGCTAATAATGCGGATCGCTTTACGTTATTTTGTCGCGTCGCTGTTGAAGTGGCAATGGACAAAGTTAATCGGGATTGGAGACCAGACATTGTACATTGTAATGATTGGCAAAGTGGTTTAGTGCCTGCGCTACTATCACTGGAAATCGACCGACCTAAGACCGTTTTTACTATACATAATATGGCGTATCAGGGCTTATTTCCTGTACAGAGCATTTACTCATTAAATTTACCCGGTCAACTATGGAATCCTAATGGGCTAGAATTTTATGGTATGTTGTCTTTTATTAAAGGCGGCATCGCTTATGCAGATCGCATCACTACTGTTAGTCCATCTTATGCCTTGGAAATTCAAACGCCTGCATTCGGTTATGGTCTTGAAGGCTTATTGGCACACCGTAGCGATGATTTAGTCGGTATTATTAATGGCATTGATACCAATGAATGGAATCCTGAAACCGACCCTTATATCGCTCAGCGTTACAATGTGCATTCACTGCACGAAAAACAGTTTAATAAGTCTGAGTTACAAAGAAGAGTCAATCTTCCGGTTAACGAGCATGTCCCTTTATTCGGACTTATTAGCCGCCTAGTTGAACAAAAAGGCATTGATATGGTCATCGAGTGTTTGCCTGATATGGTGGACTTGCCGATGCAACTGGTTTTGCTAGGTAATGGCGATAAAGACTTCGAACAAAGACTACAAAATCTTGCGCATTTATATCCCGATAAAATCGTTATTATCATTGACTATGATGAATCGTTAGCGCATCTAATCGAAGCAGGCGCGGATGTTTTCCTCATGCCATCACGCTTTGAACCTTGCGGCTTAAATCAAATGTACAGTCAGCGTTACGGCACGATTCCTGTGGTCAGAAAAACCGGTGGTTTAGCCGATACTGTTGTTGATACTTTACCCGAAACCCTTAACAACAACAGTGCAACGGGTATCGTTTTCAAAGAAGCCAATGCAGGCGCATTACTTGAAGCCATTAAGCGCACCATGTTGTTATATCATAATCACGATACTTGGCGGCAACTACAGACCAACGCCATGCACAGAGATTTCTCTTGGCGTAGCAGTGCTGAACAATACATAGCCCTATACCACAGTATTTGAGCCATCTGAGTTCAAAATAGACCTGTCAGGTTTTAAAAACCTGACAGGTCTTTCATTCTCTTTCTACACATCCTAAACTATGATTAAAACCGATGTCATTATTATCGGCGCGGGTGCGGCAGGTTTAATGTGCGCTATCGAAGCAGGTAAACGTGGCAGAAAAGTCATCGTATTGGATCATGCTAACAAAGCGGGCAAAAAAATCCTCATGTCGGGCGGCGGTCGCTGTAATTTCACTAACCTGACCGTCGAGCCGAGTAACTACCTGTCCAATAATCCGCATTTTTGTAAATCTGCTCTCAGTCGTTACAGTCAATGGGATTTTCTGGCATTAATATCTCGCTATCGGATTCCCTATCATGAAAGAGAATACGGACGCTTATTTTGCAATGACAGTGCCAGCGATATTCTGAGCATGTTATTGACTGAATGCGAAAACGCAGGGGTGACGATTCAGTTAAATACCACGATAAACAGCATTGAACAGCTTAATCAACACTTCCAACTGCACACCAGTCAAGGCGATTTTGTCGGACAATCCTTAGTAGTTGCCACGGGTGGTTTGTCGATACCGAAAATGGGTGCGACACCGCTAGGCTATAAAATCGCTGAACAATTTGGCATTAAAGTATTACCGACGCGTGCAGGTTTAGTACCGCTGACGTTGCAACCTGAAGATAAAGAAAAATTCTCGCCTTTATCAGGTATTGCCGTACCTTGTACCGTGAGTTGTAGTAAAAGTCCGTCGTTTAGTGAAAACATACTGTTTACGCATCGAGGCTTAAGTGGTCCTAGCGTATTACAGATTTCCTCTTATTGGCACGCGGGGGAAACGATTAGTATTAACTTACTACCGCAAATCACACTAGTGGATGAATTAAAAACTAAACGCCAACAAAAACAAAACAGCACGCTAAAAACCATTCTGTCCCACTATTTACCCAAGCACCTGCTCAGTTGTTTACTGCCTGAAAGCTTATTAAACACCCCATTACAAGACTGCTCAAATCAACAAATTCAACAGCTTGCCGAGCAGTTACAGCACTGGACGATTAAGCCGAATGGCACAGAAGGCTATCGTACCGCCGAAGTGACGATTGGTGGTGTTGATTGCAATGAATTGTCCTCGAAAACAATGGCAAGTCACAAAGTCCCCAATCTTTATTTTATCGGTGAAGTAATGGATGTTACGGGCTGGTTAGGCGGGTATAATTTTCAATGGGCATGGTCATCGGCATGGTGTGCGGGGCAGACTGTATAGCGGTGATGTAGGTGCGAATTCATTCGCACAGTGCGGATAAATCCGCACCTACTGTTTCTGTTAGATGCCATGATGTGCTGCTCTGTACAGGTTTCGTGAATGCCTAAAGATAGGTGTATAGTTCTGTTTTTCTTATCGATAAGGAGTCAACCATGCGTTATCTACACACTATGATTCGTGTCCATGATTTAACTGAATCGCTGGATTTTTTCTGCAACAAATTAGGATTGATTGAGTGCAACCGCTACGAAAGTAAAGAAGGTCGCTTCACCTTGGTCTATTTACACGCGCCAGAGGATGTGAGTGAAGCCGTTCTTAGGCAAGCACCATTAATAGAACTCACCTATAACTGGGACACCGAAGACTATACAGGCGGACGCAATTTTGGTCATCTCGCTTATGAAGTCGATAATATTTACGCGACGTGCCAAAAACTCATGGATGCAGGGGTATTAATTAATCGCCCTCCGCGTGATGGACGCATGGCATTTGTTCGTTCACCCGATGGTATTTCTATCGAATTTCTACAAAAAGATGAACCACTTGCCCCACAAGAACCATGGCTGTCTATGGAAAATATTGGCAGCTGGTAACAAATAGGGGCAAACGGTGAGCCGTTTGCCCCTACTATTGTGCTATCGGCAAACTTACGCCCATTCACCCAAGCGCACTGAGGTACTGGAACAACCGCCTTAAGTGTATTCGACATTTTTACCCCTACGATAAAAACTTACGCTAAAATGATGCACATCATAGTCACTACGCCCTACCCTCAATTATGTTAAAAAAAATCGTTCCTGTTTTAATATCAACTTTCCTATTAACTGCTTGCGCTACTAGCCCGACAGGTAGAAGCCAGTTGCTGATAATGCCCGATACTCAAGTGGATCAAATGGGTTTGCAGTCTTTTCAGACCCTAAAAAGTCAAAAACCTATTAGCCAGAATCCTCAATATAATCAACTAGCCACTTGTGTTGCAGGTGCTATCACACAAAGCACAGGCGGTAACTGGGAAGTGGTGGTATTTGAAGATGCTTCACCGAATGCGTTTGCCTTACCCGGTAATAAAATTGGTGTTTATACTGGCATGATTACGCTAGTTGGTGGTAATCAAGAACAATTGGCGGCAGTTGTCGGTCATGAAATCGGTCATGTACTCGCTAAACACAGTAATGAACGCGCCTCACAAGATATGGCAGTTAATCAAGGTTTAGGCATGGTGCAGGCAATAGGTAATCCTCAATCGACCTTAGGGCAAACGGGAATGGCGTTGCTGGGTCTGGGTGCAGAATACGGCATATTAAAGCCTTATAGCCGCGAGCATGAAAGCGAAGCGGATATTATTGGCATGGATTTAATGGCAAAAGCAGGTTTTGATCCAAATCAAAGTATTACGCTATGGCAAAAAATGGATCAAGCAATGCAAGGTCAACAACCCATCGAATTTATGTCCACGCATCCGTCTCATTCCACGCGCATTCAGCAGTTACAGCAACACCTGCCGCAAGCAATGGCTTTATTTCAACAAGCGCAAGCCACGGGCAAACAGCCGCGTTGCCAGTAATTAAAACATCGTAAGGAAATTTTATGTTGTATTTATTAGCGATTTTATTGCCACCTGTTGCGGTATTATTTTGTGGTAAACCGATACAATTTATTTTGAATATCATTTTGACCTTATGTTTTTATTTGCCGGGTGCAGTTCATGCCATTTTAGTGGTAAATAGTCATCTTGCCGATAAACGAGCAGAGCGTATAGAGCAAGCGATTAGAGAGAGTCATAAATCTTAAAACCCGTTATTTAAAAAATGAATCCACATTTAAGCCAATTACACCCTTATCCGTTTGAAAAACTCGCGGAACTTAAACACGGCATCACTCCACCTGCGGATAAGTCGCCGATTGTGTTATCGATTGGCGAACCTGCTCATGCTACGCCAGCGTTTATAAAAGAAACCTTAGTCTCACAGTTACAGGGCTTGTCGAATTATCCGACCACTAAAGGCATATTGCCATTAAGACAAGCGATTGCGGATTGGATAGCGCGGCGGTTTTCAGTGAACGTCAATGCAGAAACCCAAGTATTACCTGTGAGCGGTACACGCGAGGCATTATTTTCCTTTGCCCAATGTGTCATTGATGCCACGATTAAACCCGTGGTGATTATGCCTAATCCGTTTTATCAAATTTATGAAGGTGCGGCATTATTGGCAGGCGCAGAGCCGTATTTTTTAAATACCACCGAGGCAACCGATTATTTACCTGATTTTGACAACGTACCCGAAGCCATCTGGCAGCGTTGCCAATTGATTTATGTTTGTTCACCCGCTAATCCTAGCGGCGCGGTAATGAGCAGTGCGGATTATGCCAAATTGTTACAACTCGCTGAACGGTATGATTTTGTCATTGCCTCTGACGAATGCTACAGCGAATTGTATGATGATGAAAGCAATCCGCCCGTGGGTTTATTAGAAGTCGCGCAACAACTGGGCAATACTGAATTCAAACGCTGCATGGTATTTCACAGTTTATCAAAACGCTCTAATGCACCCAGTTTGCGGTCTGGATTTGTTGCGGGTGATGCAGAGATTTTGCAGCATTATTTTCAATACCGCACTTATCAAGGTTGCGCCATGCCCTTGCCTACCCAATACGCCAGTATTAGTGCGTGGCAAGATGAAACACACGTCATTGAAAATCGGCGTTTATACCGCGAAAAATTTACCGCCTTTATTGATATATTGGCTGATGTTTGCGAGATTAAAAAACCAGCCGCTAGTTTTTATGTGTGGCTAAAAATACCCGCTCGTTTAGCCATGACGGATACTGAGTTTACTAAACAACTATTCGCT
>NQJH01000015.1:0-624 GCA_002256685.1 Methylococcaceae bacterium NSP1-2
TTGCTACGGCGTTGTTTAATTTGTTCTTGTTCGTCTTGGATTTGTTCTGACATGAGTCTTATAGTGATAATTAAAGTTATAGTTAAGTTAGTTACGCATTTAAAAATTACAGTTCATCATTGCTATGGTTAAATTCAACTTTGCTCTGAGTGATAATTTCATTCATCACTTCTTGCAATTTTGCTGATTTTAAAACTTCAGTAAATGCGTCGATTAAACTTTGCGTGTTAATAATTTCTTCTACGGCTGTCATGTAGGAATCAACAACCGATTCAATTTTGTACTTTGTTAAAGCTTGATTGCGAATGGTAGCGCGTATTTTCTCAATGGTCTCGTCTGATTTTACAACGAAGGTGACAGGAAAACGCTGTACTTTATCTATGTCGAGGAAGTATTTGTTTACGTCTATGGTTTCAGTGACTTGAAAAAATCGCCCAAGCGGTTTCATCACAAAATCTATACCGCCATCGTTGGCATTGGTACGACCTGTTTTATAGAGAATTAAAGCCTCTTCTGCTACTGTTTCTTTTTCATTACCTAGCCAAATCGTTTGCTGCCCGTATTTTGCTTTCAATACAGCGTAGCTAACAATTTCAAAAACGCGGGCATCAACAGTAGGTTTTA
>NQJH01000015.1:647-21511 GCA_002256685.1 Methylococcaceae bacterium NSP1-2
TAGGTTTTAATTGCTGAATAACAAAGTCAATCGCTTTTTCAGGATTAGTTTCGCCAAGCACTGCAATTTGTTGGCAGGTATCAAGAAACTCCTCGAATGCTGCTTTTTTGCTTATTACATAAGCATCAATTATGTTGATGATTGCGGGAGCGATGTTATAAGTAAAATCCCTGCCATTTTTTTGCCGTATTTGTACTTGCAACAAATCGTCCTGAATCCAATAACGTTGTTTTTCTACATCACGAATAATCGGTTGTTTACCTAATGTGGGGTAAAATTTTTTAAATTCATCATTTAAACGGGCATTCAGCGCATGATTTTGTAGTTTTGCACCAAACGGCAATTCGCGTTGTCTGCGAAAAAGATCGCTAAATCTTGCTCCCTCATACTTTGAGTATTCTGCGTTACCATCGAAAAAGCCTTTTGCTATGTAATCCTCAATAACGACATAAAGCGCGTAATGATTAGCAAATGCGCCACGCGCTTTAGAGCCACTATTAGCTGATTTTGTTTTGATATTTAAATAGCCAAGTAAGGGACTTGCCTTAAATATATCTACAGCATATTCGGCAAAATGTATTTCAAGTATTTCAAGGATTTTTGTAGTAAACAGGTGGTGATTTATTTCATAGTTTGGCATCAGTCATCGCTTTTTGTGATTTACTGTCATTGCCATTTTTTCTGATAAACGTTTTATCCAATGGCTTCAATTCTTCGCCATCAAAATGACTACTAATTCCCAGTCTGCGCAAACCCGTTTTAAAATACTCCGTTTGTAATTCAATACCAATTGCTTTGCGTCCTAGCCGTTGTGCTACAGCGCAACTGGTAAATGTTCCAGCAAATGGGTCAAGTATTAAATCTCCCGCATTGCTACTGGCTTTAATAATCCGCTCCAATAAGGCTTCGGGTTTTTGGCTAGGATGTTGTTCGTATTCGGGCATTCGATAACGAACTCGCGGCATACTCCAAACATTCCCTGGAATTTTCGTTGTGTTATAAGGTGTTGGTACGGCTTTGCGATAATCCATTAATTTTCTAGTCGCGCCTGTTTTAGCTTCAACGGCTACATCTTCAGCGTTGAAAGTATAGTTTTTTGCATCTTTCACACAAAAAAGAATAGGTTCGTACAGTGAACCAAAATATTTTTTTGCTTGCACACCCGAACTGTCATAGTGCCAAACAATTCTTGATAACACCGTCATGCGTTCTCGTAACCATAAATCCAAATAAGGCATAGCTTGAGTGCTGGTCATTACATACAAACTGCCATTAGGCTTTAGTTTTTTTATGCACAACTCTAGCCATTGATAACACCATGTTGCGTAATCCGTATCTGATGACCATATATCCATGAAGTCACCAAATTTTTTGCCAATGTTATAAGGTGGGTCAACAAAAATTAAATCAACAGATTCATCGGCAATATCGAGTAAACAATCAAAACAATCGCCGTTATAAACAGTAACTGCGTTTTTCGTCTGTTTTATAAATACTTTTGTTTTCAAAAACTACAACCCACTCTTCAAACTCGCTTCAATAAACTGATCCAAGTCGCCGTCTAATACCGCTTGGGTGTTGCCTGTTTCTACGCCTGTGCGTAGGTCTTTGATGCGTGATTGGTCTAATACATAAGAGCGGATTTGACTGCCCCAGCCGATGTCGGATTTACTGTCTTCTAAGGTTTGTTGGGTTTCTGAACGTTTACGCATTTCTAGTTCGTACAACTTGGCTTTCAGTTGTTTCATCGCGGTGGCGCGGTTTTTATGCTGTGAGCGGTCGCTTTGGCATTGGACGACGATGCCTGAGGGTGCGTGGGTCATACGCACGGCAGATTCGGTTTTGTTGATGTGCTGACCACCTGCACCACTTGCGCGATATACGTCTATACGAATATCGGCGGGGTTAATGTCTATGTCTACATCATCGTCAATTTCGGGTGAGACAAATACCGAGGCGAAGGAGGTATGACGGCGATTGCCTTCTAACTAAGCGGTGTACGCCTGTTTCTGTGCGTAACCAGCCAAAGGCATATTCGCCTTCAAAGCGAATGGTAGCACTTTTAATACCCGCGACATCACCTTGTGATTCTTCAATCAGTTCGGTTTTAAAGCCTTTACGTTCGCCCCAGCGTAGAAACATACGCTCTAGCATGGAAGCCCAATCTTGCGCTTCCGTGCCGCCTGAACCTGATTGTATGTCTAAAAAGGCGTTGTTAGCATCCATTTGTCCTGAAAACATACGGCGAAATTCAAGGTTAGCCACGCGCTGTTCAAAATGGGCTAAGTCAGTGACCACGGTATCAACGGTTTCTTCATCGTCTTCTTCGATGGCCATTAATAATAATTCTTCGGCATCGGCAAGACCGCGCTCTAATTCGGTGATGGTATTAACGATGATTTCCAGTTGCCCGCGTTCTTTACCTAACTCTTGAGCAAGTTCTGGATTATCCCAAATTTTTGGATTTTCAAGTTCGCGTAGAACTTCAACTAAGCGTTCGCTTTTGTTATCAAAGTCAAAGATACCTCCTAAGCGCGTCACCACGGCTTTTAAGGTCAGCTATTTTATTTTTAATGGGATTTATTTCTTGCATGGTTGTTACTAATGATTTGGCAATAAAAACGATAAGAACTAACGATTATAAACCAGATGTTTTTGTATAATTCACTTTTTAAGAAAAAAGCAGTGGCTTTGTGTTCAAGACCAGCGGTGATTGCTGTTGATTGATGTGATAGAATCGTTTCACGCATTTTCTGGAGAGTTTGAAATGACAAGCATCATCCTTTGGTTGAGGTCACTAAAGTGACAGTCTTCATGTCGAAACGAATTCACACTAAGATAAAATTATGAATTTTTCCGCTATCTACGAAATAGTTTAACTAAAAATATGAAAAAATTTGTCTTTATCGTTTTGTTTCTTATTGTAATCATAGGCGGTGGCTGGATGGTTAATACTTATCACCATTCACAACCCAAAACTGATGATGTGGGCATTAACAATTTAATTATCGATGGCAATACTTTTTTAAATAAAGGTCGTTATGATGAGGCAAAGCGTCTATTTTTAGCTGCTTTATCGGCTGAACCTAAGAATGTCAATGCTGCATGGGGTTTAAAAAAAACCGAGGCTAAAGATTTTTTATCCTTAAATTCCTTTAAGCTGGCTGTTGATTCGCTTTATCAACAAAATCCCAGTGATGCGCATGTTAATTTATTTCTAGGTGAATTTTATGTTGCCAATCATCAGCCAGATCAAGCGATTCCCTATTTTGAACAAGCGATTACCCAAAATCCGAAACTTGCGGAAGCTTATTTTGATTTAGCGATGATTTATGAGCAGCAAGGCAATATTAATAGGGCGAAGTCTGAGCTTTCGCTTGCTATTGATATAGCTCCAACTGCTAAATATCGCAATAAACTGGCTCATATTTATATTAAACAAAACCATTTCGATGCCGCTACCGCTGAATATGAAAAAAGTTCTGAATACCCGTTGTCCGCGCTGAATGTTGCACAAATTTACTGGCAACGGGATCGATTAGACCTTGCGTTAATTCGTCAACTTCAAGCGGTGAAGTTGTTAAATGATAAATCCGTGATGGCTCAGCCTGAAAACCAAGACCCGTGGTTTTTTAAACTCAGTGAGGAACAAACGCTTGCACTAACTAAATTGGATGAAAAAAAGAGTTATGCTTATTTATGTTTGTCATTCACTTTGTATTTATTAGAAAACACGGATGAAGCTGAACGTTATATTCAGGAAATGCGTAATTTATTGGTTACTCGCCAAGCCGATATTAACACAATAGTGAACGCTGACTTGGATGCTTTATTACAAGAAAAGACTAGTTTAGCCTCTCAGGTTGAGACGTTCAAACGTCTGTATTTGGTAACGACCACTACTACACCGTAAGCAAGAGCGTTTGCCTATCCTTACTTTTTGCAAACGAGGAGTAAGGTCTATTGTTTATACAACGCTAAAACTTGTCTGACGTAATCTTGGGTTTCACGATAAGGCGGAATGGTATTGTTATGCCTTATGACTGCATTTTCACCGGCATTGTAGGCGGCAATAGCGAGGTCTAATCTAGGTCCAAACATTGTGATTAAATGCTTTAAATAACGTGTACCACCTTCCACATTCTGATCGGGATCATTGCGATCCAGAACACCAAATCGCTGTGCGGTAGCTGGCATTAACTGCATTAATCCCGCCGCGCCTGCGGATGAAATGGCGGTTGAATTGTAAGCTGACTCTGTTTGAATAACCGCGTGCAGTAATTTAGCATCCACTTGATGACGTTGGGCAGCATCTTCAATCAGTTCGTTATATCTGGCTTTATTGACACCTGAATAGCTATGTCGCTTAAGGACGGCTGCCATAAAAGGGCTACCGCTATTATTATGTGCCGATGGGGGATGAAAGGGGGTTTTAATGATGCGCTTATATAACTTATTCCTCGGCTCATCGGTATAAAAAGTGTGACCGCTGGCATCGACATATTTATACACATCCGCTACTACCTCATTTGAGGCTAGCAAGGCTAATGAAATAACCGTAAGTTTCAACATTTTCATATTTATTCGCTAGGTTTAATCACTATTAAGCTAGCGGCTTTAACCGCATTTGCTCTCGCTTCATTCACATTCGGCGCACTGGCTAAGGCTACGCCCATACGTCTGTTAACAAAGGCTTCAGGTTTACCAAATAGCCGCACTTCGCTGTCTGGCACGGCTAATGCCTGTGCTAAGCCTTCATATACAACCCCTGTGGCATCGATACCGCCCAAAATAACGGCACTCGCACCTATTTTTTGTAATTGAGTATTTACAGGTAAACCTAAAATGGCTCTGGCGTGTAATTCAAATTCGTTTTGTGCCTGTGTGACCATTGTCACCATGCCCGTATCATGCGGTCTAGGGCTAACTTCACTGAACCAAACCTTATCACCTTGAATAAATAACTCCACACCAAATAAGCCCAAGCCGCCAATTTCAGTGGTGACTTTTTTGGCAATGTCTTGGGATAAGGCAAGTGCGGCGGCAGTCATGGCTTGCGGTTGCCAGCTTTCACGGTAATCGCCGTGTTCTTGAACATGTCCGATAGGGTCGCAAAAATATGTTTCGATTTCGCCTTGTGCATTTTTAGCACGAACGGTTAATAAGGTGATTTCAAAATCAAAATCAATTTTGGCTTCAACGATTACTTTGCCTGTATCAACACGCCCGCTGGCTTTAGCATAGTCCCACGCCGCTTGCAATTGG
Source organism: Methylococcaceae bacterium NSP1-2 (assembly GCA_002256685.1). GTDB lineage: Bacteria > Pseudomonadota > Gammaproteobacteria > Methylococcales > Methylomonadaceae > UBA4132. The sequence goes on from NQJH01000015.1 coordinate 5,913, forward strand.
TCTGGGCTTTTTACCATCGACTGCCCTTTACCTGATGAGGACATCGTGGGCTTAATAAAACACGGGTAGCCGATGCCATTATCGATAGCCGCGTTTAATTCAGCGAAAGATTGGGCAAACGCATAACGTGAGGTGGGAATGTTCAATTGTTCGGATACCAGCGTTCTTATGCCTTCTCGATTCATGGTGAGTTGAATCGCTCTAGCATTAGGAACAACCGTACACAAACCCTCGGCTTCAATTTCAGCCAATGCCGCTGTAGCAATCGCTTCAATTTCGGGAATAATAAAATCAGGTTGTTCTAAAGCAATCAACTTTTTCACCGCCTCGCTGTCAGTCATATCAATCACATGACTGCGATGGGCGACATGTTGAGCAGGAGCATCGGGGTAGCGATCAACGGCAATCACTTCAACGCCATAACGTTGTAATGCAATGGTCAATTCTTTACCTAGTTCACCGCTCCCTAGCAGTAAAGCTTTGGTCGCGCTGTTAGTTAATGCTGTGCCTATATTCATGCTGATCCTGCTAAATAGTTGTCTATGTCTTCTTTGGAAAAACCAATTTTTTTCGCCACACGGTCAGCATGACTGACCCGTGAAATGCCCGCGATTAATTTATAAGTGGGTGCATCATTGGCAAATTCGACTTGTCTGGGCAAACCAATCCCATCACGAACGAATTTATCGACTAATTGATGGTTATGGGTAATTAAAATAGTGCTGTTGCCTTTGCGATAAAATCCATTCAGCACATTGGAGGAGGATTCCATTTTTTCTTCGAACGTTGTGCCTTCCGATAGTTCATCTAACACAATCAAGCTTTTCGCAGTGCTGGCTAAAAAGATGTCTTTAGTGCGTTTTAATTCTGTTCCGAAGCGTCCTTCACCGTCATTTAAATGACTGATTTCAGAGACTTGGTAAAAAATTCTATCCGCGACTGTGAGTGTTGCCGCTTGCGCAGGGACAAAGCAGCCGATTTGCGCCAGTAATTGAATTTGCGTGATGGTTTTACAAAATGCTGTTTTACCGCCACTGTTAGGTCCTGTGACGAGTACCAGCTTGTCATTTTCTAACACAAAATCGTTGCCCACATAACGGGGGTTTTCTTTACCTAATACGGGATTTTTAGCATCTTGTAAATTGATTTGATGATGCTCACCGTGTATCAGGGTAGGCAAAACCACATCATGCCCGAAGACAACAGAAAATTTGATAAAGGATAATAATTCATCCAACTGCCCCAATGCGTCTAAAGTTTGCGCAACTTCGGGTGATTGTTTAAATTCATTGCGTAACGGAATAATACAGCTATCACGGTCAAAGCCGCCGACAATGGGTATATAAATCAGTAACAATGGCGTTACTAAAATAACTTCATCGGGAATGGGAATAAACTCCGTCAATAACCAGAATATCGCCACTAATAGCGTAATTAATAACGGTTTTATTAAGCGCGGTTTAAAAATAACCGCAGGTGTAAACGAGCCTTTACGTTCGCGTTTACTTTGAATACCTTTTTCAGTGATATAAACCGATTCGCTCATTAGCGAATAAGCGCGGCTATGGGCAAAGCCTTTAATTTGGTCAAACAGTGCTATTAAGTAAGGGCTTTTCGGGGTGGGAACAGTTTGAATTTGCTCAACTAACGCCAGCATAAAACGAATGCCGCGTTTGTAAGGTCGATAACCGTAGCCTTCAATTTCATAATCTTTTCTGGCTGTGCCGAATGTACCTAAAAACTGCCCAAACAATAACAAATAAAAGTTTTTTTCATGGTTGGCAGCAGTTTGGACGATGTTATCTAAGGCTTCGAGCAAGGCGGGATTACTCTGCAACTCCTCAACCGCCGCCTGCTTAGCCTTAATATCGTCAATGTTATCCATAGGCTGTGTTAAAGAGCGAAACAATACCGCTTGCCCGATAGTAGTACTGGCATGATTAACCGCCTCAAAAAGCTTATCCACTTCTATGGTATCAAATGCACTTTGGTCAATAACGCCCTGCCCTGTCGCTAAGGGTTGAGTGACTTTAATATCGGGCGAATGTTGCCAACTGGAAAGTAGTGGATGTGTCATAACTCACGCTGCTTTTTATCAAAAAATCGTACTCACAACTATAGTTCAAGCAAGCTGATAATGCTATCAACATGCGCATCGCTATCATTAAGTGCAGGAATGTAGCGATAATTTTCGCCGCCTGCTTCCATAAATATTTCTTTATTAGCAATGGCTATTTCTTCTAAGGTTTCCAAACAATCGACTGCAAATCCTGGGCAAACCACATCAACCGTCTTAATACCCTGCGCGGGTAAGGCTTGCAAGGTATCCACACAATACGGTTTTAACCACTGTGCTTTACCAAAACGGGATTGAAAAACCAACATCCATTCGCTATCTTTCAAGCCTAACTTTTCGGCGATTAACTTCGCTGTTTGTTGGCAATGATGAAAATACGGATCGCCCCATTTAGTCAATTGCTCAGGCAGTCCGTGAAACGACATCATCAACAACTCATTCTTCGGTTGCTCTCGCCATGCTTGCGTAATGGAATCAGCAATCGCGGCAATATACGCTGCATTTTGATGATAATCGCTGATAAAACGAAAACTAGGAGTGTGCCGCCATGAATTTAATTCTTTAACCAAATCATCATAAATCGAGGCGGTTGTGGTTGAAGAATATTGCGGATACAACGGCAGTACCACAATATGATTAATGCCTTCGGCTTTAAATTTGCGCAATTGTGTTGCCATTGATGGCTCACCGTAACGCATCACATAATCTACCGTCACGTTTTGTGCCTTTAACTGCTGGGCGACTTTTTCACTGAGTTGGCGGGTGAAAAAGGTCAACGGTGAACCTTTTTCAGCGTGCCAGATTTTTTGATAAGCGTGTACTGCTTTTTTAGGGCGAAACGGCAACACAAAACCATGCAGAATCAACCACCATACAGGACGTGGAATATTAACTACGCGCTTATCCCACAGAAATTGCTTCAGAAAACGCCGTACTGCGGGCTTAGTCGCCGCACTCGGTGAACCTAAATTAGCGAGTAATATGCCTGTTTTTATGGTCATGACTATCGACTAATCAGATTTAAAAATTCAGTACGCGTACTAATATCTTTACGAAAAATCCCCTTCATAGCGGAAGTCGTCATCACCGAATTTTGTTTTTCCACGCCGCGCATCATCATACATAAATGCTTCGCTTCAATAACCACAGCAACGCCTCTTGCTCCGACAGCCGCTTCAATAGCATCGGCTATTTGGCTGGTTAATTGTTCTTGAATTTGCAAGCGGCGGGCATACATATCAACCACGCGAGCGATTTTAGACAAGCCCAACACCTTACCATTGGGTAAATAACCAACATGACATTTGCCGATAAAAGGCAACAAATGGTGTTCACACAAAGAATACAATTCTATATCCTTCACGATGACCATATCTTCAGTATCGGAAGTAAAAATAGCCCCGTTCAATACGGTTTCTAGTGTTTTATCGTAGCCGTTATTAAGAAATTTAAACGCCTTCGCAGCGCGTTTAGGGGTATCAACCAGCCCTTCACGAGTTAAATCTTCACCGATGGCTGAAATGATGTTAGCAAAATGCTCTTCCATATTCTTAGTATTCTCACGTTAAAAAAAAGTGTTGGAAGTATAACATTATTGCTCAGTGAATTTTAACGCATCCATTCTAAATGTTGGGGTTCGTCCCTCACCGCAACCAACACAGTTGTCAGTTTAACCCAATGTACACGGTAGTTGGCTTACCCAGTTTATGTAGCAGATTTTAATCGCCATATTGATTATATTTATTGGAACCCCGTAAAGCACGGATATGTTACCCGTGTCGCCGATTGGCAATATTCAACATTCCACCGTGATGTCAAAGCAGGGTTATATCCCGAATCATGGGGCGGTGACGCACCCACATTTGAGCCAACGGATTTTGGATAATAAAGTAGGGTGGGCAAGCGTCTTTTTGCTTGCCCACCGATTTTGTCAGTTCCGCGTGGGCAAACGATAGAGCCGTTTTCCCATCCTACATGGCTGCGATTTTATCACCAGCGTTGGGCATAGAACGACGGACGGTAAACCACACACCACTATGCCCTATCAAGGTTTAGGCGCAGATAGACTGGTCACAGAATTAGCGGTGTTTGATTTTGATGAACAAGGACAAGCGCGGTTAATTCAGCTTTATCCCAACACCGATGTGGAGATGATTAAAGAACATACCGAATTTGATTTTACGGTCAGCATTGTACCGTTACTGAGTGCTGAAATGCTGGTATTTATGCGGGGGTTTGATCTGTTGGGTATTTATCGGCGTGAGTTTCGGGAGAGTGAATTGGTGCGTTGTTTTGATTGTTAGTTGAGGAGTAGAATGGCTAGTGTCTAGGGCAGGCTGGTGATGCTGGTTACAGTTATATTTAGATAAAATTATTGTCATTTTTGCTTTTTCAAAACTATTAGATAAACAAATGACGTAATGTTTTGCGTCTATTAGGAAGTCCAATTAGCGTTAGGTCATTCAAATTTCACGGAAGCAGACATGAATTCCACCACTTCGGAATCTGAACTTTTAAGCTGTGTAGGTTGGGTTGGCTATCGCCAGCTCAACCTACACAACTGGCGTAAATAGTCTAAACAAGACTGTCGGGTTACACTGTCGCTAACCCGACCCCGACCTACAAATCTCAAGAGGTGTTTTATGATGAATAGAAGATGCTTTATCAAAAAAACTGTTAGCAGCTTGGTGGCATTGAGTGGCTGGTCTGTCCTGCAACAATCAGCGTTGGCGGCAGATAGCAAGGAATCGCCGACATTGGATGCTCTTGAGGGCAAAAAACCGTTAATCAAACAAACGTTCAGACCGCCTAACTACGAAACGCCCGTCAATTATTTCGATGCCGCGTTTACCCCTAATGATGCTTTTTTCGTGCGTTACCATCATGCGCAGATTCCTAAAGTTAATGTTAAAGACTGGCGGTTGCAGGTTGGTGGTGATGCACTGAGTAAGCCGTTGGAATTCACTCTTGAACAATTGCGTAATGAGTTTGAGATTGTTGAAATCGCTGCACTGTGTCTGTGTGCTGGCAATCGTCGCAGTTCATTTCAACCACCTGCTACTGGCATACAGTGGGGTTCAGGTGCGATGGGTAATGCGCGTTGGCGGGGCGTTCGCTTGCGGGATGTGCTTGCTAGAGCGAATCTCGATAAGACTGCTGTAGAGGTTAGTTTTGATGGCACTGATTCAGGTATTTTAAGAACCACTCCCGATTTTATTAAAAGCTTACCGCTGGCAAAAGCACTGGATGAAAACACGCTGATTGCTTTTGAGATGAATGGTGAACCCTTGCCGCATTGGAATGGCTTTCCTGCTCGTTTGATTGTTGCTGGTTGGGTGGCTACTTATTGGATAAAGCATTTGACCGCTATCAATGTCCTATCAAAACCCGCTGATAATTTTTGGATGAAGACCGCCTATCGATTACCCAAAGACCGATTTACTACTGAGCAATTTGACTCGCAGGTGTCTGACACGACGATACCCATTACCGACATCGTGGTGAATTCCTTAATCACTAATTTAACAGATGAACAAGTTATAACCGGTGTTAAACCACTGGAAATTAAAGGCGTGGCTTGGGACGGTGGTGACGGTATCACAGGCGTGGAGATTTCCACCGATGCGGGTCATAGTTGGCAGCAAGCTGCATTGATGCAAAATTACGGACGTTTTTCATGGCGACATTGGCGTTATCAGTTTACGCCCAAAGCAGTAGGTGAATACAGCGTAATGGCAAGAGCCAGTAGTCATTCTGGCAACAGTCAGCCACTCATAGCAGTGGCTAATCCGTCTGGTTATCACCATAATGCAGTACAAAAAATTACCATTAAAGTTGTTTGACGGAGAAAGATTATGCGAATGCTGTTTTTGTTATTATCGTTTTTCGTTAGCACAGCAATGGCAGGCGAAGAATCAGTGTATCTTAAAGAGGGAAACGGTAAGGATAAAGTGACTGCACAATGCGCGATGTGCCACAGTCTCGACTATATCACCCTTAACACGCATATTATGGATAAAGCAGGCTGGGAGAAAACGGTCAACAAAATGATTAACGCAATGGGCGCACCCATTGAGGATAGTGATAAAAAGATTATCATTGATTATCTGGCTAGTCATTATGGGCGGTAGCTATGTGGGTCGAATTTGAACGTGAGCGAAAATAGGTGTTTCCGACAAACCGGTCTGCACATTACCGCGCTTTGTCGGCAATACCTACTTTACAAATTTGCATCATTGCTCAGTGAATTTTAACGCATCCAAAATGACCTGCTCAGTCGCACCCGCTCGACAGGCATTTTCACTCAAATGCCTCCGCCATAATCGCCCGCCGTATTCACCATGAAATAAACCTAAAATATGCCGTGCGATACTGTTTAATCTGACTCCATTAGCAAGCTGAGTTTGACTATAAGGAATTAATAATGCAACCACTTGTTGACGGGAAATCGGCGGGTAAGTCGCACCAAAAAACCGTTGATCGACTTCGGCTAATAAATAAGGATTATGATAAGCTTCGCGCCCCACCATCACGCCATCAACGTGTTCCAGTAAGGTTTCAGTTTGTTCTAGTGTGGTAATGCCGCCATTAATAATGATATTCAGGTGCGGGTTGTCTTGTTTAAGGGTATACACAATGTCATAACGTAACGGTGGTATATCACGGTTTTGTTTTGGAGATAAGCCGCTGAGCCATGCTTTACGCGCATGAACAATAAAGGTTTTACACCCTGCTTTGGCAACTGTATCAATAAAATGTACTAACTCCTCGTAAGAATCGCGCTCATCAATGCCAATTCTGGATTTAACGGTCACAGGAATTTTAACCGCCTGATTCATTGCCGCGATACACTCAGCGACTAACTCAGGTTCTGCCATCAAACACGCCCCAAAGCGTCCATTCTGTACGCGGTCACTGGGGCAACCGACATTCAAATTGACTTCATCATAACCGTAGTCTTCGACCATTTTGGCGCACAATGCCAATTCACGCGGATTGCTACCGCCTAATTGAAATGCTACAGGGTTTTCTGCGCGGTCAAACTGTAAAAACCGATGTGCATCGCCATGAAGTAATGCGCCTGTGGTTACCATCTCGCTGTATAACAAACTTTGCTGTGATAACAACCGATGAAAGAAACGGCAATGTCGATCTGTCCAGTCTAACATCGGGGCAATGCTAAATCGGTTCGCTGTTGGTTTTACTGGTAATGCTTGGTACTCAAAGGGTTCTATCGATTTTAACATGGTTTTTTTCGGTTATTTTTGGGTATTTTCACTATGTGAGTACTACTATAATGTAGAACTGGAAATGGCTAGATTGATAAGGTTTTTCGGGTGGTGGGTTAAATCTGGAGTCAAAAAGCTTTAGCTTTTTACGACTCGCCAATAGCTAAAGCTATTGGACTCCACAATTTTTATCCTGATAATATATGAAATAACAGATTTAACCCACTACCGTTTTTCTTTAGTTAAGAATTGCAGAACCTAACAATGTTGCCAATGTCGCTCCTTGTGTCGTGTTAACGTAATCCAATAACAGGGGTAAAAACTGCTGCATCTGCGCAGGTGATATACCCAATTGTTGAAAAATGCTGACCACCGTAAGTAAATTACTCACCGTACCACCAGAATTCCCCGCTAGTTTTGCCAAGTTATTCAGTGTTGATGGTTGTTGCAAAGCAGGAACAGCACTCAGCAAACTTTGTAGATTTGGGATTGATTGTTTTAGTTGAGCAAATTCTCCCGCCTGCATTTTGCTTTGAGCCAGTTGTAATAAAGCTCCCGCACCGCCTTGTGCTTGCGCTTGTGTTACGCCCGCGCCTTTCATTAAGAATTCCGTCAACTGATTTGTCTGCATCGATTGAGTTCCCTGTTGAGGGTGTAGTTTGACGTTATGTAGTATGTTATTAATGGCTTGTTTCGTTTGCGGTGAAGCCGCATTACTTGCCGCTTTTAGTATATCTTGCCATTCAGATGCCTCTGCATTACTCAGTAAAACGACAGCTAATGCCAGCGTTAAAACAATTCTTTTCATATTTTTCTCGACTAAGACTGTGGATTATTTACGGTCACTGCTATTAAGATTAAGGTTTAGCTATTTTCACGGCAATAGCTAACGCTATTGGACTCCTGTTGTTGCTTAACTTAATGGCAGTGATACTTTGGTGTGGGAACTACGACAAGTAAAACGGTAAGGCGTATTGCACCGCCTGTTTACTGGTTACGCCCATACTGATATTTAAATTTCCGTCTTAACAAGCCCGCAGGATCATCGGGAATGCGGTTAAGCCATTGTTCATTGGCTTGTTGTTTTTCATCTTTTGGGGACGCATCGGCAGGTTTAGCAGCTTGCGTGGTTGGTTTTTTATCTTCTTGTTTAGCCAATTCATCTTGTCCTTTTTCCTGCTTTTGCGGCTTTTGTTCTTCTGATTGAGAGCTTTGCTGCTCTTGTTTTTGTTGCTCGGATTTTTCAGAGTCCGTTTTTTGTTGCTCTTGTTGCTCTCCTTTATTCTCAGCCGATTGTTGTTTATCTGATTTTTGCTGGTCGGAATTTTTATCTGGGTTTTGCTGTTTATTTTGCTCTTGCGGGTCTTTTTTATCCTGCTGTTGTTTTTCCAGCTCTTTTTCTATCAGGTCTTTATTAAACTTCGCATCGGCATCGTTAGGATTAAGTTTTAAGGCTTGTTCATAAGCGGCTAAGGCGTCTTTTAACTGTCCAGATTGTGCCAGTGCATTGCCTTGATTGTAGAAACTCGTCGCGGTTTGTTCAGCTTGGCTTTGATAGGTTTTTAAGGCTTTATCGTACTCACCTGCTTGATAATGTGCGGCGGCTTTCCAATCGGGGTTTTCAAATTTCTCGGCGGCTTTGGCATAATCTTGTTGTTGATAGGCTTTCAGTGCTTGTTGGTCGGGGCGTTGCCATAAATCTTGCCAGCCTAAGGCGTAGCTGTTTTTAGGTAGTGGTAATAACAATACGAACGCCACAATCAACAAGCCTTTTCTAAAAAATAACGCGCCTAAAGGTAGCACTAGCAATAATAACCACGCGCCTTTGTCATTCCATTGTTCCAGCATTAGGTTATTATCGACTTTGTCTTGTTGCTGTACGGAGTTATCAAAAGTTTTTAACAGGGTTTGAATATCGTCATCATTGGTGGTGAGGGTTTGGTAAATGCCGTGTCCTGCTTGTGCTAAAGTGCTTAAATCGCTACTGTTTAATTTAGTGACTACGATAGAGCCTTGGTTGTCTTTTAAAAACCCGCCTTCGGGTAATGCGATAGGTGCACCGTCTTCTGTTCCTACGCCTAAAACAGATAATTGAAAGTTATCTAATTTTTTTACCGCTGGTAGGGCTTCATCCAAATCAATAGCATCGGTGATTAGTAGTATCTGCCCATTTTGTAAGCCTGATTGTTTAAATAAAGCCTCGGCTTTTTCCAGCACAGCGGCAGTATTATTGCCCTGACTAGGCATAATGTCGGTGGTCAACGCGGCTAACTGGCTATCGATGGTATTGGTGTCATCGGTGAGCGGAGTCACGGTAAAGGCATCACCCGAATAAACCAGCAACGCGGTTTGACCGTCTTTACGTTGTTTTAAAATATCGGCGATTTTGTAACGGGCAATGGTTAAGCGACTGGGTTTAATATCAGCGGCATCCATTGACGGTGATAAATTCAATGCGATAACTAAGGCAGCATCATTTCTAAACACAGGCGAAGGTAAGCGTTGCCACGTTGGACCTGCTAATGCCACAATAACTAATAAAGTGGCGATAAAGCCTAGCGATAACCAGACTCGACTTTGATTTACGACTTTTTCTTGTAACAGAAAAGGCAGCAATTCAGCATCACAGCACGCTGACCAGTTGCCGCGACTGAGTTTGTTGCGCATCATCAAGACGACAACAATGACAGCGGGCAGTATCGCCAGTAACCAATACGGTCTGATGAAATGGAAGTCTGCTAAGTTCATGATAACCTCACTTTTGATCCACACAGCAATGCCACTAAGCCCAATGCTAACGCTAAGGGATACATATACAATTCGGTGCGTGGTCGAAAATATTGTTTGTCTTTTTCAATCGGTTCTAGCTCATCCAAGCGCATATAAATGTTGTTCAGTTCCTCGGTATTGCGGGCGCGGTAATAATAACCGCCAGTGCTTTCGGCGATTTTAATCAGCGTTTTTTCATCCAAATCCAGCGAGGGATTGACGGTACGATTACCAAACAAACTAGGCACACTCATTTCATCGGCACCAACACCGATGGTATAAATTTTTAAACCATTCGTCGCCGCCAATTCTGCGGCTTTTAACGGCGTGACTTCACCTGCGGTATTCGCGCCATCGGTCAGTAAAATCAACACATGACTATTCGCAGGTTGATTTTTCAGCCGCTTAACCGCCAAACCTATCGCATCACCAATAGCGGTATTATCACCTGCCAGACCAATCACTGCTTCATCTAACAACGTCTGCACGGTTTTACGGTCAAAAGTTAATGGGGTTTGTAAATAGGCTTGTGTACCGAACAAAATTAAGCCGAGTCGGTCGCCAACTCGACGATTAATAAAATCGCTGGCGATGGCTTTGATGGCGGTCAGTCGGTCAACGGGTCGTTTATTGAGTACAAAATCTTGTGCTTCCATACTGCGGGATAAATCCACTGCCATCATTAAATCCCGTCCACTCATTGCCTGCTCAATGGGTTCGCCTAACCACTGCGGTCTAGCACAAGCAATCACTAATAACACCCACGCGATAGCTGCCAACCCTAATGATGTAGACTTCGCTTTAAACACGGTTTGGGTTTGTACCTCAACCAATTCTTCCAAAAACGGCACATTTAACGCTGCCTGTTCAATGGGGTTATGCACGGGTAATAACCAGCGTGTTAATAACGGTAACGGTAAGGCGACTAAAGCCCAGAGCCATTCAAAATGAATCATGATTTTTTTTGTGCTTTAAGCCAGTCTTCACACAGGCTGATGAGTTGAGAAATTTCCCGTTCTGACGGCGCAGATGGTCGATAAGGCGCATCCACTAAACACCGCCCCGCACCTTTGGTAAACGGCGCGTTTTTTAATGAACTATCGAGAAACGCTAACCACGCCTGCCCTGTTAAACCTGCTGTTTGAGTGCGAGGAGCGATACTGATTGCTACACGCCGCAATAATGCCGATAGTTCAGTGAGTTTTTGCGCGTTATCCATCGAGCTATTTTTAATCTTTGCTAGCAGTTTTTTTGCCGTTTTAAGCGCGGTTTTGCGGGTAAGACGTTGATAACACCAGTATAAAAATACGATAAGTAACGGTAGCAACACGACAACCAGCCACCAACCCATAGCGGGAGGAAACCAGCCGATTGCTTCAGGTAAATGTAGGTCTTTAAGCGGGAGTGGAGTGTTCTGCATGATGTATTTTAATGATTTTTGAAGTGCCGCATTTTGAAACTATTATCGTAGACACTGTATAGGATCGTCTACGGTGCTACATTGAATAAACGACAGTCCTCTTTTTTTTGCTAGCTGTTGTAATCGCTGTAGCCGTTGCTCAAAATGTTGGTGGTAAGTTTCTACACGTTGTGAATCGCTGGTATCGATAACGACATCCTGTTGACCATCGGTAAATCGATAACGACCTTTAGTGGGTAAATTGCTCTCTAGGGCATCATAAACAAAAATCAACACCACTTGACAATGTTGCGCTAGTTTAACCAAATGCAACTCAGCGGCATCATTAATACCGCGAAAATCACTAATGATATAGACCAAACTACCCGGATGCGCATGTTGCACCAGTCTAGCTAACACATGCTCTAAGGTCATGCTGGTCGCGGCTTTGTTAACGTTATCCTCACGCACCAGCATATTTAAAAACCGCAATACCGCATGTCTGCCGTTTTGGGGTTTTAATTCACAACACGCTAGCTCAGAAAATAACTGCCCGCCAATGCGGTCGCCTTGATGTTGCGCTGCCCATGCCAATAAAGCCGCCAGTTTAGCGGCTAATACCGATTTAAAAACGCCACGCGTCGCAAAGTGCATGGCGGAACGATTATCGACGGAAATAAACACGGGACGTTCGCGTTCTTCTCTAAAGACTTTGGTGTGAGTTTTACCCGTGCGTGCGGTAACGCGCCAGTCGATACTGCGAATATCATCACCTGGTTGATACATGCGCGTCTCTTCAAATTCCATACCTCGCCCTTTGATAGGCGAAATATAACCCCCGCTTTGTGGCGCGTGAATAGATAAGCGTTTTAGATTTAATCCCGCCGCTGGTTTGGCTAAATCAATTAGTGTTTTTAAAGAGACAAAAACCCGTTCACTGGTGGCAACCGTTGATTTTTTCAACATAGTGTTTATCAAGGGACGGCAATTCTGGCAATCAGTTCTTTAATAACATGATCGGTAGTAATGCCTTCGGCTTCGGCTTCATAAGACAGAATGAGGCGATGACGTAACACATCGAATGCCATGTCTTGTATATCTTCGGGAGCAACAAAATCACGTTGTGATAACCACGCTTTGGCTCTGGCACAACGGTCAAGGGCAATACTGGCTCTAGGGCTTGCGCCATAACGTAACCATGACCCTAAGTCTGCGCCATACGCCGCTGGGTTGCGAGTTGCTAACACGATTTGTAATAAATAATCTTCTAACCCGTCTGCCATGTATAAATCAAGAACTTCCTGACGGGCTTGAAACAACATAAATTGGCTAAGTGGTTCAAAGGATTCGTGCTGTTTTATCGTTTCAGAACCCGCTTCCGCCCGCGCAAGATGCAGTATGCTTTTTTCATGATCAGCGTGAGGATAATCGACTTTAACATGCAGTAAAAATCTATCCAGTTGGGCTTCGGGCAATGGATAAGTACCTTCTTGCTCGATAGGATTTTGCGTTGCCATGACCATAAATAACGGCGGTAATGGATAGCTTGCGAGTCCAACCGTTATTTGTCTCTCGCCCATTGCTTCTAATAGCGCGGCTTGTACTTTGGCAGGTGCACGATTGATTTCATCGGCTAAAATCAAATTATGAAACAGCGGCCCTTTTTGAAATTCAAAGGCAGCTTGTTGCGGGCGATAAATTTCCGTACCCGTCAAATCCGCAGGTAATAAATCAGGGGTAAATTGGACGCGGTGAAAATCCGCTTCAATGCCTTTACTCAACACTTTAATGGCGCGGGTTTTAGCAAGACCTGGCGCGCCCTCAACTAAAATATGCCCATCGGCTAATAAGCCAATTAACATGCGTTCCACCAGCACATCCTGTCCGATGATTTCTTGATTAATAAAGTCTTGTAAGCGTTTTAATGCAGATTGAGCGGAATCTATATTGTTGTTTTGTTCTGACATAATGGGCTTATTTATTTTTAAAATAGGAAGATTTGGACATTCAATACACAGGGTTTTGAGCGTGATAAGCGGTAAAAATTTCTATCACAAAGTAGCCTGTTAAACACTTTTTTATAAAAACTGGCTTATTTTATACTGATACACTACCAGATGAATGCTTAAATTATGTGGTGATGTTAAGTTTGTAGTTATTTAGTCAGCGTCTATTAAGTGTAGAATAGCGACAGACAGATTGCATTCAAGGTTTTAAACGATAAAAGCTATAATCCAAAACTAAATCACTAGACGATTTTAACAGCCATGTCAGACTATAACGCTTTCTTGAATAATTACGCATTCATAACAATAATTGTATTACTAGGTGTAATGCTGCTAGTCGTTATTTTATGGATTGTTTCAAAATGTCTGCGTTTCCTTATTAAAAAGGACGATACGCAGCCAGACGCTACAACAGTTCAATATGATTGGCATACTTTGTCAGTCGCGCAAGCCCTGCACAAACAATCGACCCAGTTAAGTAGTGGCTTAAGCCAAGCAGAGGTCAAAGCACGCCAAAACGATTATGGTTTTAATCAGCTAGATGAAACCCCACCTGAACCTGCTTGGCATTTGTTGTTATCACAATTTAAAAGTATCCTCATTTTAGTATTGATAATTGCTGCTATTGTGGCGGCAGCTATCGGTGATCTAAGTGATGGTATTGTCATTTTAATTGTGGTCATAATTAACGCTTTTCTGGGCTTTTATCAAGAATTTCAGGCAGAAAAATCGTTAGCCGCATTGAAAAAAATGTTGGCATTACAAGCTAAAGTACGCCGTGACGGGCGCGTACAAGAACTATCCGCTACTCAACTCGTACCGGGTGATATTGTTATTTTGGAAGCGGGTGACAAAATACCTGCCGATGGGCGCATTGTTGCCGCTAATACCTTAGAAGTAGATGAATCGTCATTTACCGGTGAATCCGTCCCCGTTACCAAACAAAAAAAAGAGCTTAGAAATCCCGCTACCCCATTAGCCGAACGTTCCAATATGCTGTATATGAACAATGCCATCGTTCGTGGTCGTGCAGAAATGCTGGTCACTGCAACAGGCATGGACACTGAAATAGGCAAATTAGCGGATCTGTTGGCACAAACAGAAGACGAGGCAACACCCTTACAATTGCAGCTTGATAGTTTAGGCAAACGTTTGGCATTGTTCGCATTAGTCGTTGTGGTAGTGTTGTTTGCTAGTGCCATTTTGCGCGGCGAACCACTGATAGAAACGGCTTTTACCGCGATTGCGTTGGCAGTCGCGGCAATTCCCGAAGGTTTACCCGCTGTGGTCACCGTCACTCTCGCGCTTGGAATGCACCGCATGGCAAGTCAACGCGCCATTGTTAAACGCTTGTCTGCGGTGGAAACCCTAGGCTGTACGACCGTTATTTGCACCGATAAAACAGGGACGTTAACCGTTAATCAAATGACAGCACGGGCTGTATTTTACAAAGAGCAACGCTATAGTGTCAGCGGTGAAGGCTATGAAATAACGGGTGAAATTTTGCCGACTGTTTCAGCGACCGATTTAAACGCTTTGTTGCTACCACTGGCTTTGTGTAATGACAGTCATGTCCGCGACAATCAAGTCCTAGGCGATCCAATGGAAGGCGCGTTACTGGTACTGGCAGCTAAAGGTGGTCTAAGTAAAGAACAAGCGAATAAACAACTACCGCGTATTGCTGAAATTCCTTTTGATGCTGAGCATAAATTCATGGCGACTTTTCATCGTCAAGACTATGAAATCAAAATATTTATTAAAGGTGCGCCTGAAGTATTGTTAAATCTGTGTGTGCGCCTGAAGTATTGTTAAATCTGTGTGAATCGGCATTGGATAAAGACGGCAATGCTGTTGCAATTCAGCGTCAACCGCTGTTACAGCAAAATACTGACATGGCAAGTACTGGCTTACGCGTATTGGGTTTAGCCGTACGCACCTTACCAACATCAGAGTTTTCATGGGATGAGGATTTGTTTCCACATATCAAAGAGCTGACTTTTGTTGGGCTAGTCGGTTTAATGGATCCACCTAGAGTGGAAGTACGCGAGGCGATTAAACTCTGCCATCGAGCAGGTATCGCCGTTAAAATGATTACTGGCGACCAAAAATTAACGGCAGCG
>NQJH01000168.1 GCA_002256685.1 Methylococcaceae bacterium NSP1-2
ATAACACTATGAGCAAAGACGTTGCAGTGCAACGTCTCTACACAAAGCAGCAGATTTACATCATGCCGCCCATACCACCCATGCCGCCCATACCGCCCATGTCACCGCCATGACCATGTTTGTCATCGCTTGGTGCATCAGCAATCATGACTTCAGTGGTTAACATTAAGCCAGCGACAGATGCAGCGTTTTGTAACGCGGTGCGTGTGACTTTAGCAGGGTCTAAGATTCCCATTTCAATCATGTCGCCGTATTCGCCAGTAGCGGCGTTGTAACCGAAGTTACCCGTGCCTTTTTGTACTTCGTTGAAGATAACAGAAGGCTCATCACCAGCGTTAGCAACGATTTGACGTAATGGCTCTTCCATTGCACGACGTAAAATGTTGATACCTACGGTTTGGTCGTGGTTGATACCTTCTAAGCCAACTAATGCAGACAAAGCGCGTACTAATGCAGTACCACCGCCAGCAACAACGCCTTCTTCAACCGCAGCGCGAGTTGAATGTAGCGCGTCTTCTACGCGGGCTTTCTTTTCTTTCATTTCAATTTCAGTTGCCGCGCCGACTTTGATAACTGCAACGCCGCCTGCTAATTTAGCTAAACGTTCTTGCAATTTTTCTTTGTCGTAGTCAGAAGTGGCTTCTTCGGCTTGCGCACGAATTTGAGCAACGCGGTTTTTGATTTGTTCTTCTGAACCGAAACCGTCAATGATGGTGGTGTTTTCTTTGGTGATTTGAACGCGTTTTGCAGTACCTAGTTGTGACAATTCTGCTTTTTCTAAGCTCAAACCGACTTCTTCTGAAATCACTACGCCGCCAGTTAAGACTGCGATGTCTTCTAACATAGCTTTACGACGGTCGCCGAAACCCGGTGCTTTAACAGCCGCGACTTTAACGATACCGCGAATAGTGTTGACGACTAAAGTCGCTAAGGCTTCGCCTTCAACGTCTTCAGCAACGATTAATAATGGACGACCTGATTTTGCTACGCCTTCTAAGATAGGCAGCATATCGCGGATGTTAGAGATTTTTTTGTCGTAGATTAGAATCATTGGATCATCTAATTCAACGCTCATGTTTTCTTGTTTGTTGATGAAGTAAGGTGACAAGTAGCCACGGTCAAACTGCATACCTTCAACTACGTCTAAAGAATTTTCTAAACCTGAACCTTCTTCAACAGTGATAACGCCTTCTTTGCCGACTTTTGCCATTGCATCAGCAATGATTTGACCGACTGATTCATCAGAGTTAGCTGAAATTGAACCGACTTGAGCAATCGCTTTGCTGTCTGCACAAGGCGCAGCAGATGCAACGATGGCTTCAACGGCTTTAATAACGGCTAAATCAATACCGCGTTTTAAGTCCATTGGGTTCATGCCAGCGGCAACGGCTTTTAAGCCTTCGTTGACGATAGATTGTGCCAATACGGTTGCAGTTGTTGTACCATCACCAGCCACGTCAGACGTGTGTGATGCTACTTCTTTAACCATTTGCGCGCCCATGTTTTCGAATTTGTCTTTTAATTCGATTTCTTTAGCGACTGATACGCCGTCTTTAGTAATGGTTGGTGCGCCAAAGCTTTTGTCTAAAATCGCGTTGCGACCTTTAGGACCTAAAGTCACTTTTACTGCGTTTGCTAAAATATTTACACCACGCGCCATACGAACGCGAGCGTCATCACCAAATAATACGTCTTTTGCTGCCATGTTTAATTCCTAATTAAGTTGTTTGTGTGAGTATGAGAAATAGTGCTTAGGCTTAACCTAAAACACCCATGATGTCTTCTTCACGCATAACGATAAGGTCTTCACCGTCAACTTTCACTTCGTTACCTGCGTATTTACCGAACAATACTTTGTCGCCGACTTTAAGATCAACAGCGCGAACTGTACCGTTGTCTAATGCTTTGCCTGTACCTACTGCTAAAACGATACCTTGGCTTGGTTTTTCAGCCGCAGAACCTGGAAGAACAATACCACCAGCGGTTTTAGTTTCTTCTTCAAGACGTTTAACAATTACGCGGTCATGTAACGGACGTATATTCATTTATAGCTCCTAAGATTTAAATTGAATTAAAGATTATATTAATTTTAGCACTCTCTGCTAGTGAGTGCTAATGTTAATCAGCTTTTGCACTCTGTCAAGTTCTTTGGCATTATCACGTTATCACTTTAAGGAAGTCCAATAGCTAAAGCTATTAGCGAAAACAGTTAAAGCTGTTTTACTCCTGATTAAAAACTTTTGAGCGATTACTTAACAAACAATGCCCCCTTATGAATGACAACCAATTATTAAGATATAGCCGTCAAATCATGTTGCCGCAAATAGATATAGCAGGCCAACAAAAACTCCTCGCTGCCAACGTCTTGATAGTTGGCGCGGGCGGACTCGGTTCACCAGCGGCTATTTATTTGGCAGCTGCTGGTGTTGGCACTATCACAATTTACGATAATGACACCGTGGATTTATCCAATTTACAGCGACAGATTGCTCACTACACCGCCGATGTTGGGACGGGAAAAGCAATTTCAACCCGTGAAACGCTGAATAAATTAAATCCTGATGTACAAGTTCACGCGGTGCAACAACGTTTGGAAGGTGAATTACTTAATGATGAAGTGCGAAATGCCGATGTGGTATTGGATTGTAGCGATAATTTCAGCACCCGTTTTGCGATTAATCAGACGTGTGTTAAACAGCAAACCCCATTGGTTTCAGGGGCGGCGATTCGTTTTGAAGGGCAGGTTTCAGTGTTTACGGCAGGACAAAATAATAGCCCTTGCTACAACTGTTTATATTCAAGTGACGGCGAAGAATTACAAAATTGTGCGACTAATGGCGTGATTGCGCCGATTACTGGCATAGTCGGTAGCATTCAAGCAATGGAAGCCATGAAGCTAATTATGGGCATTGGTGAAACGTTAACGGGACGGTTATTGTTGATTGATGGCTTAACGATGGAATGGAATACCATGAAACTGCGCAAAAATCCAAACTGTCCGACGTGTGGTGAGTAAACCTATTTTAGCCTTGTCAGATTTTAAAAATCTGACAAGACTTTTTAAAACAATTATTTTTTACCCAATTTACTTTTAATAAAATGAATAGCAGTCTCTGCCAAATCATTGACCAATGATGGACTATCACCGTGCGGTTCAGTTTCACCAAAGGGTTGAGCGTTTTTTTGTGTGTATTTATAAATAAAATAGCCTAACGGCGCGAATGCGGCAGCCGCAATTATTAACATAATGACAAACAGTTCAGTAACTCCACCCATGATCTTTCCTCCGATTTATTATTTTTAATTGACATCCTCCCCCGCCTAAAGAGCGTGGGATTCCATAGTTTAGCCTTTCATGCCCGAAAGGGGTGTCTCTGAAAAACACCTTATTTCAACCAATCTGTACTTGAAAAGCCAGAGTGAGAAAATACATAACAACAATGTACCCAACAAAATGATATTAACACTAAAGAAAATCAAAAGCACACCTTACATCCCAGACCCAAAGAGACGGGGCTTTACGGTGCTTTTTGGTAAAGCAGGATAATACACGCTTTCAGCAATAAAAATATCAATGAAAACCTAACAATACTCTGAGTTTTCAGACCAAAAAAAAGCTAAAAACGGTATAGAGTACCAAGTACATAGGTTCAACAGTTGCGCAAAAAAATTGTTCATCATATACTTCGATTCAGCTTACCAAAAAGTTCGTAAAGACACTTCCTTCCGGTGGGGAAGGTAAGTATGGTTTTGATTTTTGTTATTAAATCTTTTATGTTACGATTATCCCGTTGGGTACGCTGTTGCTGTGTATTTTCTCACTCTGGCTTTTAAGTACGGATTGGTTGAAATAAGGTGTTTTTCAGAAACACCCCTTTCGGGCATGAAAGGCTAAACGATGGAATCCTCGTCCTTTAGGACGGAGAAAATGTCAATTGATCGCGCTAGCGACACTAATTTTAAAAACTTCTGGAGGTTTACGATGATGAAATGGGAAACACCAAGCTACACTGACTTACGTTTCGGTTTTGAAGTAACAATGTACATTTACAATCGTTAATTACAACGTTTGTCTTAAGAAGGGGCTATTTATTAGCCCCTTTTTTTTGCCTGAAAATCGCTATTCCCGTATCATTCGAGACTTTTCTATTTTAGGGATTTCAGATGAAAATTAGAGTTCTAGGTTCAGGCGCAGGCGGCGGATTTCCGCAATGGAATTGCAACTGCCATAATTGTCACCGCATACGTCATGGTCAAATGAACGGCACAGCGCGTACTCAATCGTCTATTGCCGTCAGTACCGATAATAAAAACTGGCTGTTATTTAATACCTCGCCCGATATACGCGCCCAGTTAGAAGCGTTTCCAGCGATTCAACCGAAAAATGGCATTCGTGATACCGGCATAAAAGCCATCATGCTGATTGATAGTCAAATCGACCACACCACGGGTTTATTGATGCTACGCGAAGGCAAGCCACTGGATATTTACTGCACGGAAATGGTCAAGCAAGATTTAACCACGGGCTTTCCATTATTCAATATGTTAAAAGACTACTGCACAGTCAATCATCACCCGATTCCAGTTGATGGTAGTAGCTTCACTATTCCAGCGATTGAGGATTTGCGTTTTTACACTCAAGCCTTAAAAAGCAAAGCCCCGCCCTACTCTCCTCATCGTCATGATCCGCATGAAGGCGATAACATTGGCGTGATTATCGAGCAAATCTCAACGGGTAAAAAAGTCTTTTATTCCCCCGGTTTGGGTGAAA
>NQJH01000169.1 GCA_002256685.1 Methylococcaceae bacterium NSP1-2
CATTAATGCCATTGCTAAAATTGCTAAAGTTTTTTTCATAATGTTATCCTCCAATGGGGTTTAAATTATTTTTTTATTGTGCGCTGTTAAGAAAAGCACAGATAATTTATATCATGACTATCCTATCGATGCAATAACAAAAATTGTTTCATTCTGGTCAAGCGTCATAAGGTATTGATGTTTTCAGGTAAATCGAATGAAATTATGTCGTTCGACCATTCGACTGTTCCAATAGTTGTCCATGGTGAGGCAAAGTTTTTATGTAGCTGATCTGGCACCCATTCAGTCGGTGCGTCAATTTTTTTAAGTTGGATATGAAACACCGTGTGATTGATATCTAGCCCTATGTTCCGCCCCCAAAACGCAGTGACTTTCATAATAAATTTTCTGATTCGCTGATTATCAATCGTCGGCGTGACGGCAATATTAGCCCACATTGAATGCACGCGCCCCCAATTTGGCGCGAGTAATCGACCTTGTTCATTAACAAACGGTAGCCACTGTTCAACGCCATTTTTATCCGTGTAAGTAATGGCTAAAATGCGATCATAGCCCGCAAAATGGTCGTGTAAATAAAGTGCGTGTGGCGTAATGCCTAAAAATAGCTGAGAGACCATAATCAGCGCGTTACTGGCTTGAGAAATAGGGACGCTGATAGGGCTTTTTTCAATTGCTAAATCGAGTCGGTAGAAAAGTCCGTAATGAATAGAACTGTTTAATTGTAGAAATAGAATGGCAATCAGGATATTAGTCAGTTTTCTGGCAAATGCTTTGGGTTTTTTCGTAGCGAATTGCTCAAAAATACGATGATATAGGGTGTTATTCGGCAGTTTTTCTGAAACTAAGCATTGTGATGTACACGTTATGCGTAAACGAGAATCGGCAATAGCACGGTATTTTTTTACGGCTATCTGGTAAATAACCGGAAGTCTTAATATAAACCCGATTGGCGATAAATAACCCATTTTTAACAGAATTTGGCTATAAGTATCCACGCCGGAATACACTTTATTCTGGCTATCTAAAGCATATAAATCCGTCAATAATGTTGCCTCGCTGATACCAGCAAGTGCGGGATATTGCGCCGCATATTCTTGCGCACTTTTAAAAGTGACACGGCTGAATATATCAAAATGATTAAGTGTCAGTACGGTGCGATTACATAACGGACATTGTTGATCATAAAAGACGGTAAGCGCGGGTTGTTTCGCTGTCAAGCACTTGCCGATGCACCGCCACCAATTAAACGGCACGAGTAGAACATAAAACACCGCCATGCCCAGTCCAAAAGGATAAATATTTAACGATAGCGTAATGCCTAGATGTAAACTCAGCCCAACGAACAAATAAATAACACGAAACTGGCGGCGGAAAAATAAGAAAATAAAGCTAAATTGAAAAACCAAAATCGTATAGCCGATGGTTTTTTCCAAAAATTCATTATTTAACAACCAAGACATATCTAACGCGGAAACGTAGTAAGGTTGGGTTGAAGGTAGCCACGATCCCAAACCATTACGCCAATGTTGGGCAAACATTTTATGAATAGATGAATCGAAGTAAAGAAAACCCAAACAAATCGCAACGGGTAAAAGATAGGTCAGTATCGATACGGTTGGTTTTGTGTAGCTTTGGTAGGTCGTAAAAGGTGTGCTGAGTTTGTATCGTAGATTATCAAGTGAAAATGCGCGGTCTCCCGGCATAAATAGCAGAAAAAATCCTGCACCAATCATAAAAATATCAAAACCACCATCAAAATCACGCTGCATGGTAGTGAAATTAACGAAGACTATCCAAAAAATGTAATTACTAAGCATCGCAAATGAATAGCGATAACCAACCACTACAAAACTAGCAACGACCGCCCAAAGACATAGAAAAAACGGAATCGTCGGAAACTCGACATCGATGTAGGGAATCGGGTCAAAAATCAAGTGATTGAAATATAACAGGAAGATTATCTCTTGTAGCGTCACTAAGCCGTAAAAAAGGCGAAATAAGCCAATGCCTGTTGCGGGTGCTTGTTTAGAATGGAGTTGTGAAAGTTTAGCGAGGAGTGTTTTATACATTTTGGTGTTTCAAAAACCGCAAAATGTGTAAGTATAAAACAAATAAAAAATTAAAGTGAGGCAAAAAACAAGGTCGCTACCCATTCAAACAGAACGAGCAACGACCTAAGTCAGGCAATCTAAAACTAAAGACCTTATTGTTCGTCGTCTGGGTGTGGAGCAAAAACCCATTTTGCGAGAAAATAAACAGCAGCTATAACGACAACTGCGCCAATCATGCCTTTTGGTTCTTTTAACATTTCAGTCAAGTCTAATATAAAACCCATGAATATCTCCTACCTAATATTTATTTTTTGAGAAATTGCTAACTACATAGCAAGCGGAATCAGAATATTGACATCCTCCCTGACCTAGAGGTACAAGGATTCCTGATTTCTCAGGAGTAGGTTTGCATCGCTACTACCTACAAGTTCCTGCTTCATAGTCGAACCGACAATTCAACTCCACAGGCTAGCCCCCGATGCCCTCGGGTTGTTGTTTACTATTACCGTTATGAATTCCATAGAAAGTATTCATAGTTGTGAATTCCATAGATAAAGTATCTATGTTCATCTAAACGCTTCAACGCCAATAGCTAACGAATTAGTCTTACATAAACTCAGCGTTCATATAGCATTACCAACTCTCAATGCTTCTTCTAAGAAAGAAGTGCTGGCATTATAAACGATACGTTAGCATTATCAATGCTTTTGTTTTGTCCCAAAGGAGAAGGGTAACATTAAAGTTAAAACTGATTGTTAATTACCTTTAAAAAATAAGACTATATAAATATTACATACTGATATAGTTAAAGCTCGATAGCGGGTGTGGTATAGTTTAAACTCTGCGTTTTAAAGCAGACATATTAGGGGGAAAAATAATGAAAAAAATCGTTAAAATACTATCGTTAGCCTCGATTTTCTTAGCATTTTCGGCGAATGCAGACGTTCAGTTAAAGGATAACTCTGAAATTCTAGGAAAATGGAATCTCTATGCTGAAGCAATTAGACTAGACGGTGAACAAAAAGCAGTTAAAATTGAATGGGATTTTCAAGCTGATGGTACGTTGATGACAACATCAACCGACTCGGTAGGTCGTACCAAAGAAATGAAAATACCCATTAAATATTCAGTTGAAAACGGCGAAATTAAAAAGCAAACAACACCTGGACGAGAAAAATATGACTCTTGCAAAGTTCTTGAAAAAGACGCTGCAAAGATGACACTAAAGTGTTCAGGGATGTTCTTTTTTCTAAAAAAAATATAACATAAGACAGAAGGTATAGCTCATGATTGGTGGAATAGTAATGATTTTTGTGGCTCTCTGGATATACCAGTCAGCTATGAAAGCAAAATTAACAAATGTGATGATGTGGGTTGCAGGTGCGGCAATTGCTTTTTATGTGATGCAGTTTTTCTTGGTTGAGATTAACATCTACATCCTAGAATCAGTCAGATCAAGTGAAGGTGGTGCTGCCTATGAAGCAATTGATGGCGCGGACAGAAAGAATATAGGGGATTTCGAAGGTTTTGGTGGCTATTTGAAATCACTGTATTTTGAATTATTTCCTTCTATTTTTAGCTTTATGGCGATTGCGTTTTTACGCATTAAATTTATCACCAAAGAACAATTTGCAGTATCAACTTTGTTTGGTGGCATTAAAGAGATGTTTCAAAGCATCAAACAAAGCTTTAAATCACCCGAATAAATGATGATTGACTGTTGATAAAAAAGCTCAAGCTCCGCTTGGGCTTTTTTTATGGCTGTGAGTGATAGATTAAAGATTCTACAATATCATAGAAACCAGCAAAATAAGACCGCCAACAAACAACACGGTAAAAATAATCCCAGCGATAATGTAGGTTGACAGCGAACCTTGTTCGAATTCTTTGCGTCTGTTGGCATCACTTTGTACACCAATAGCCGCAGAAAAAACACTCTTTACTAATTGCATAATTTTTGGTTTTGACACAACATCACCGACAAAAAAAGATAAAAATAATAGTGCTTGGTAACATATTAAGCAATCATTAGTTTCAAGCAACTCAGACACCCTTGGTAATCTCAATGAACAGAACAGACTTATTAAAACAACAGTTGTCTCAACGCATTCTATTTCTCGATGGCGCGATGGGGACGATGATTCAAGGCTATAAGCTGGAAGAAAAAGATTATCGGGGGACACGTTTTGCGCAGTGGGAAGTGGATTTAAAAGGCAATAACGATTTACTGTCCTTAACTCAACCAGATATTATTCACGCGATACACAGCGCGTATTTTGCGGCGGGTGCGGATATTGTTGAAACCAATACGTTCAACTCGACCACGATTTCTATGGCGGATTACCACATGGAATCCTTAGCCTATGAGATAAATGTCGCCTCCGCGCGTATCGCTAAGCAAGCTGCTGAACAATACAGCACACCTGAAAAACCACGTTTTGTTGCTGGTGTGTTAGGACCAACCGCTCGCACGGCTTCAATGTCGCCCGACGTTAATGATCCTGGGTTTCGCAATATTTCCTTTGATGAACTGGTAACAGCGTACACCGAAGCCACGCACGGACTTATTGAGGGTGGGGCAGACATTATTTTAATTGAAACCGTATTTGATACCCTCAATGCCAAAGCCGCTATTTTTGCGGTAGAACAAGTGTTTGATAGCATCGGTTATAAATTACCCGTGATGATTTCAGGCACGATTACTGACGCATC
>NQJH01000170.1 GCA_002256685.1 Methylococcaceae bacterium NSP1-2
TATTATTTTTTCAATTGCTTCTTTAAATTTAAACCACCCTGGATAATTAGGGAATTGGCAACTGATAGAAATATTTCTATCTCCAATGTTAATATGAAAATTCTCCCAAACTAATCTACTTACAGGCGAAAATTGCAAGTTAGGATCGGAATTCCTAATTTCTAATGGAATTTGTGCCGCATGAAGTTGTTCAATTCTTTTATCTCCATCAAGTTTACTAAATAACAAACCTGGTAAAATTGTTGAGGCTGGGAAATCACATGTAAATCGTAGTTCAAACAATGCCTCAAGCAACGGCTCTTTATTAAGTTTTTTGGGAAGTATCATGATTATATATTATTTAATTAAAACCCATCACCAAACGACATGAAACCGCAAATAATGGGTTTCATTAAGATTAAGACGGTAAATACTTTCGCAATACGGCTATCGCACCCTACTTGCTAGGGTTTAAGCGCGAATTCAAACAATTCACAAATTCGAGTAACCGTTCCCTGATTGTCACGAATAAAGGTTTTACCTTTGGCAATCAACTCTGCGCGGTAATCTGGTTGTTGGTACAAGGTCAACACGGCTTGTACTACGTCTTCTGTGGTCTGGCATTGAATAGCGGCTTGCTGTTTTAACACACCATCGGCTATTTCTTTAAAGTTGCTCATATTAGGACCAAACAACACAGGCACACCAACAGCGGCGGCTTCGAGGATGTTATGACCACCAGCGGCAACCATGCTCCCGCCTACAAAGGCAATATCGGCAGCGGCGTAGAACATTTTTAATTCGCCGATGCTATCGACGACATATAAATCAGTTTGAGCGTTGACTGGGGCGTTAGTAGTACGCATCACGGTAGTTAGTTGTGCTTCACAGAGTTTTTTTACTTCTGCAAAACGCTGTTGATGGCGCGGGACTATCACCAATAATAATTCGGGAATTTTGGCTTTGATAATGGGATAAAGCTGTAAAAAGATCGCTTCTTCATCTTTATGGGTGCTGGCAATCAGCCAAACAAATCTATCTTTGAACAAATCAGCTTTTAAGCGTAAGCCTTGTTCTATGGTGTCTTGGGCGATTTCTACATCAAATTTGATATTGCCTAGGTTTTTAACTTTGTCTTTAATGCCGCCGATCGCAATAAAGTGTTCAGCATCGGCTTGAGTTTGCGTGGCTATCAAGTCAACTTGCGCCAATGCAGGATGAATCAACGCGGATAGCTTTTGATAATTAGCCACTGATTTTGCGGCGATACGCGCATTGACGATATAGAGCGGAATATTGTTTTTGCCGCAATGGGCAAATAGGTTTGGCCAGATTTCGGTTTCTATCATCACCGCCAGTTTTGGCTTAAAGCACTGCATGAAGCGATACACGGCATCGGGCAGATCATAAGGCACATAGACATGGGCAACCGACTCACCCAGCACAGCTTTAACGCGGGCTGACCCTGTGGGAGTCATGGTGGTAATGAGTATCGGCGTGTCCGAATGCAGAGTTTGAATTTGTTTGACTAGTGGAAATAGAGCTTCGACTTCACCGACTGAAACGGCATGGAACCAAATAACGCCTTGTGGATAGTGCTGTGATGGGGCGTTTTAAAGCCGCGCCAGTATAGGCGCAATAATACAAAAGGAATGATTAAATAAAAAATAGCGGAATAGAAAATACGCATAGTGGTAAGGCGGGATAAATAAATAGACCTCGGCGGTTTTAAAAACCGCCGAGGTCTGAATGCAACTGTTCCGCTTTAACGATTAAGCTTCAGGCGCGATTTTCACTGAAATCGTTGCATTGACATCGCTGTGCAAGTTAACAACAACTTCGTAGTCACCAATGTGGCGAATCGTGCCATGTGGTAAACGAACTTCGTGTTTTTGTACGGTTTCGCCAGCTGCTGTAATGGCTTCAGCAATGGCTTGTGTGCCAACAGAACCAAACAAACGACCTTCATCACCCGCTTTATGAGTAATGACAACAGCCAATTTAGCTAATGCCACTGCGCGTGATTGAGCAGCCAGAAACTTTTCAGTAGCGGCTTTTTCAAGTTCAGCACGACGGGTTTCAAATTCAGCAATTTTGCTCGCCGTTGCAGGAACAGCTTTACCTTGTGGAACAAGATAGTTTCTACCGTAACCTTTTTTGATAGAGACTCTATCGCCCAGATTACCCAAGTTTGCTATCTTTTCAAGAAGAATCACTTCCATCTTTGTATACCTCAGTTTTTCGGTTAATAATCGACGACTTTCCCACCTTAGTGGGTCGGTGCCGATTGTATTTTTCGTAAGTTAAGCCACGCATCAAACAGCCCTACTAAAGCAACAGGCAACATGATATGGGGAATCAAGAATAAGGTGACATAAAACAGGGGTATCATATAATTGCTATGTTTTTTGTTAGCAAGTAACGTATGCAATACCGATGTTCCAATGAACAGGTACAGCACAAACAGCAAAATAATAATATTCCACGCGACTTCAGAGACCAGCCCTGACGTTGTTTTCGCCATAATAATAATCAAAATACTGACTATGGCTAAGCGTGAACCTGTCCGTAAGGACAAAAACTCCTGTTTAAAACCCTCTGGTTTGTAAAGTAGCCATTGCCACCAACGCCCTAGAAACAAGCCAAACAACACAATAAAGAGTGTGCTGGCTGCCATAATGCCTGTCATGTAATGCGAAATAACCTTCATTTGGTCACGCATACCTTCAACAGACGGGTCTTCAGGTAGCATTTGTAGCAACGGCATAAACATATCTTGCCACGTTGCCGCTGGATCAGTCGCATAGCCATAAAAACCAACTACGCCCAACACAGCACACATTACCGCAACTTCAATTGCTAGCGATAAATACCGCCCTTCTCTTAACACAATGGCACACACCCAAACGGGTAGCCACATGGTTAAACAAGACACTAGCATTAGCAGTAAAAATGACGCATCTCCAACCAGTAATGCGACTAATAAAGCCGTCGCACCGGTGGCAGAAAGCAGCACATAAAGCCCTTCTAACGTCCCCTTTCTTAGGGTAACTAGCGCGATGGTTGCAAAACTTACAATAATGACTAAAGGCTTAATCAGTGGGTGCATCACCAGCGATATTAATGCTAATGAAGAAGCAATCATAATGGCTTGCATTCTTCCGCGCATGATAAACGCTGCTAAAAAACTCACTGACTTTGCCTTAATGACGAATTATTTATGCGCGTCACAATAAGGTAACAAGGCAATAAAACGCGCACGTTTGATTGCAACACACATTTGTCTTTGATACTTAGCACTGGTTCCTGTGATACGGCTAGGAACAATTTTGCCAGTTTCGGTAACATAATCACCTAATAGGTTCATATCTTTGTAATCAATCTCTGTACCGCCTTCTGAACTGAAGCGGCAGAATTTTTTGCGTCTAATATTACGGGCCATACTAATTCTCTATCTCAGTGTTAAAAGGTTATTCAGCGATTTCATCAGCGTCGAAATCTTCATCGACATCGTCCAAATCTATATCAAGGTCATCGGCTGCTACAACAGCGGCGGCGGCTTCTCTAGTCGCTGCATCTCTCGCTCTTGTTTCAGCGGCTTTATGCTCATCTGCTGTGGTAGTAGCGATAATAGATGGCTCAGTAATAGCCTGTTTTTGTAACAACGTCATGCTACGCAAAATAGCATCATTAAAACGAAAGCTAGTTTCTAATTCAGTCAAGGTGGCTTGGTCACATTCAACGTTCATTAACACATAATGCGCTTTATGGACTTTTTTGATAGGGTACGCTAAATGTCTACGACCCCAATCTTCTAAACGGTGAATTTTGCCAGCGGCAGATTCAATAGTTGAGCGGTAACGATCAACCATCGCAGAAACCTGAGAACTTTGGTCAGGATGG
The DNA here is from genome assembly GCA_002256685.1 of Methylococcaceae bacterium NSP1-2. Lineage (GTDB taxonomy): Bacteria > Pseudomonadota > Gammaproteobacteria > Methylococcales > Methylomonadaceae > UBA4132. Next base: position 3,883 of record NQJH01000170.1, read on the forward strand.
ACTAAAAAGACAATTTCGTAATGTCGCATTATTTTTCCTTTTGGTTAAGCCTTCCCTCTGCGTCTTAATAAAGAGGGTAAAGCAAGGAGGAGCGGGATGCTCCATTGAACCCACTATTATAAAGTCTTTTTTAGTTATTGAAAAGCAAGATAATTTAGGCTTAGGGAAAGAGCTGAACTATGAAGCCTATAAATTTGCTTATAACCCACAGCCAGCGGTTCTTTTTTTCGTTCAGCTTCCATTAATGTTAAAGGGAATAATATAAAAGCAAAGTTAGAAATAACATATCTATCGTTTTATTTAAAGGAACAGTGTCATGAAAAAAATACTTTTTTTAATTCAATTAACTGCGGCTGTTATCTTGTTTTCTCCGCTATCTTATGCTGATTACGATAATTATGGGCAACGTGGTCGCGGGTGGGGAGGTCATGAGTATGAGTATGAGCATCATCATCACCGCCACCATCACTACCAACAACCAGAAGTTCGCTATTACCCACAACCGCCGGTTGTTTATTACCCGCAACCACCGGTTCGCTATTACCAACAACCACCCGTTCAGTATTACCCGCAACCACAACCGTATCCAAACAATAGTTTACGGTTATCTTGGTAACTTACTCAGTAAGGATGCAGAGGCTCATGCAATAATGCTAAAATCTTTTGCTTAATTAAGTTACTACATAAGGAAAAACATGAGCCAAATTACGATTGAACACAATCCTAGCGAAGAACGTCTGCAAGAATTAGGCGTTGCCAACTGGGCAATTTGGGAAAAAGAAATTTCTAAGTTTCCGATTGATTTCGACGAAACAGAAACAGCCTATATTTTGGAAGGCGAGATTATCGTTACGCCAGCCGGCGGTGAGCCAGTGCGTATTTTACCCGGTGATTTAGTGGTGTTCCATGCAGGCTTAGATAGCAACTGGGAAGTGGTTAAACCTTTACGCAAACATTATAGCTACGATTAATCGCGAGTTTTCAAATAATAAAAAAGGCATCTTAGGATGCCTTTTTTATGGGTAATTTTATCAGACGTTGCAGTGCAACGTTTGTTAGGGTGACAACAACACCCGCTCCACACGCAGTAAATCTTCTGGCGTATCGACTCCAGCCTCTGGCGTTTTATCGACAACCTTCACTAACACTTTATCACCGTGCCAGAGAATTCTGAGTTGCTCTAAGGATTCAATTACTTCTAGGGGTGATGCTTGCCATGAACAATAGCGATTTAAAAAAGCGACCGTGTAAGCATACATACCAATATGGCGTAAGTAGAGCGTAGAGCTGCGATTCTTCTCATCTCTACAATACGGAATTGGTGCGCGACTAAAATACAGCGCGTAATTGTTTTTATCCAGCACCACTTTAACCGCATTAGGATTAAAAACTTCTTCCTCGTCTAAAATTTTCGCCGCCAGCGTAGCAATACCCGCTTGCGATTGCCCTGCTAGTGCAAAAGCAACTTCACGAATATAGGCAGGCGGAATCAGTGGCTCATCACCTTGTAAATTAACGATAATGTCATTTTCTGCCCATCCACACAGTTGAGCTACTTCGGCAATTCTTTCTGTACCACTTTGATGATCGGCTCTCGTCATCACGGCTTTAATGCCTAACTCAGTAACCGTGTCAAAAATCCGCGTGTCATCCGTGGCAACGATGATGTCTTCTGCCCCTGCTTGTGCTGCCCGTTCACAGACATGAACAATCATCGGTTTTCCGGCAATGTTTAGTAACGGCTTGCCATGCAGTCGTGTTGACGCGTAACGGGCAGGAATTACAACTTTAAACGGTGGGTTCATTTTAGCGCGTCATATTCTTCAAGGCTGAGGCGGCGTGCTTCGTCTTCCAGCATCACAGGAATATCATCACGAATCGGAAAAGCCAGTCTATCGGCTTTGCAAATCAGTTCTTGTTTAGCATTATCGTATCTCAATGGGCTTTTGCATAATGGGCAAGCCATAATATCGAGCAATTTTTTATCTATCATATTTTTTCTCAAGTAAAGTGAGGAGTGATTGGGTGAATTGTACATCCAGCGTGGCATTGACCGGCACAAACCAGTGCTGTTGCGTGGCAAACTGCGTACATTTAACGGCATCTTTTTCGGGCATTAAAACCGGTGCTTTAAAGTCAATATCGCGTGGCAAAAAGACGTAATGATCGGGAAAACTATGGGATGTAAAAGTAATTCCTGCACTGGTAAG
>NQJH01000016.1 GCA_002256685.1 Methylococcaceae bacterium NSP1-2
AGCTCTTAAACAAACCGACTCCGCCCTCGCCGCCTTTACCACCGCGATTCTGGCAATACAAAAAGCAGGAACAACGATATTTATGCCTGAATTCTACCTCGCCCGCGCCAGCTTTCACCTCAGCCAAAACGAGTTAGTTAAAGCCAAAGATGATATTGACACCGCCAATCAAACCATCACCCGTTGTGGTATGAAACTGTATGCAGTCGATGCCGCGTTGTTGCTAGGGCGTTATTATCTGGCGATGAACGACAAAGCTATCGCACAAAGTTATTGTGAAAAGGCGGAAATGTTGATTGAAGAGACAGGCTATCATCTGCGTGATAAAGACCTGACTGAGTTAAAACGTGCGTTGTAGCTGCGGATTTATTCAACTGCGCGAATCTGTCGCACCGACAGAAATAAGAATTTTTGGTAGTGGTTTAAATCTGTTATTTAACAAACTATCAGGAGTCCAATAGCTTTAGCTATTGACGAATCGCAAAAAGCTAAAGCTTTTTGACTCCAGACTTAACCCCTCCTAATTTTTTCTCATCGGTGCAAACAAACTACCTGCCCGTTTACACCTGATTAAAAACTATCTTTTAATCGCCGCAATTTTGTAAACACCTCGACAGGTGCATCAGTAGTGCAGTTGAGATTAGCGCGTAATGCGGGGCTATCTTCCCTAAAAAAAGGATTCGTCGCTAATTCTTCGGCTATAGTCGATGGCACGGTGGGCAAGTTATTTGCCCGCTGTTGCTGAATCACTGTCATTTTCTGTTGTAACGCTACATTATCAGGCTCAACACTCAACGCAAAGCGAGCGTTAGCCTGACTGTATTCATGAGCGCAATAAACGCGCGTGTCAGCGGGTAGGGCTTTTAATTTCTGTAACGATTGCCATAACTGTTCCGCACTGCCTTCAAACAATCGCCCGCAGCCCATAACAAACAGCGTATCCCCACAGAACAGCGCGTTATCTTCGGCAAAATAATACACAATATGCCCACTGGTATGCCCCGCTGTTTCCATCACTTGGGCGGAATGTGTGCCTAGATTTATCACATCACCCTCTACTACAGCGCGGTCTAGCGCGGGGATTCTGTGCTTATCCGCATTCGCACCAATAATTTGGCAGCCCGTATGCCGCTTTAATTCCAAATTACCACCCACATGATCGCCATGATGATGCGTATTTAGAATGTATGTCAGTTGCCAACCGTGTTGATTTAAAACATCCAAAACAGGTTGAGCCAATGCAGGGTCTACAACGGCGGTTTCGCCTGAAACCGCATCATGTAGCAGATAAATATAATTGTCAGTTAAGACAGGGATTTGAATAATATCTAACATAATTATTCCCATTCGATAGATAGACTTTTCAAGTGAAAGGTCTCGTTATTTAGCAAAAAAGCGTCCATTTTTAGACTGGTCAGTTACTCAGACCTCTGAGGTCTCTATATGTTCTAACCCAAAAAAATCTTTAGCCACCACTACATCATTGACGATTTGCGCTTGCAGTTGTTCTAATGAATTAAATTGCATTTCATTGCGAATTTTTCGTTTGAAATGCACCTCGACATAACGACCGTAAATCTCTTGATTAAAATCAAACAAATGGGTTTCTAGTAACACTTTTAAGCCACCATCAAAAGTGGGGCGGGTGCCAACATTGGCAACACCTGTTAATTCCACACCATCAATACCGGTCATAGTGACGGCAAACACGCCATTAATTGGCGTATTTTTTCTAAACATTCGAATATTGGCAGTCGGATAACCAAGGGTTCTACCGCGTTTATCACCGTGTGCCACACGCCCACAGATTGAATAACTATGCCCTAATAAGCGTTCTGCTTGCGCTAAATCACCAACCCCTAAGGCATCTCTAATCAACGTGCTACTGACGCGCAACCCGTTAACATAATAAGAACCGGTGTCTTCGACTGTAAAGCCGTGCTGTTTACCTTGGTCTTTAAGTAACGCAAAGTTACCGCGCCGTGCTTTGCCAAAATGAAAATCATCACCGATGACTAAATGCTTAACATTGAGTTTTTCTAGCAGAATATCGTTAATAAACTGTTCAGCATCACAATTAGCAAAATAGCGATTAAATTTTACGATGAGCAAATTATCAACGGGCAGTTGATTAAATTGAATCACTTTTTCACGCAGGCGCATTAATCTCGATGGCGCGTTACTCGCTAAAAAATATTCCAACGGTTGCGGTTCAAAAATCATAATCACCACGGGTAAGTTTAAAGCCTTGCCACGGTCTGCCAGTTTTTGAATAACTGATCGATGACCTAAATGCAGCCGTTTTCAAAGGGTTCTAAGTGGGATAAGCCTCTAATTAAACGCATGAGATATTAATAAGCAAAAGATTTTATTTTACCATGCGTGACTAATTAAAGCGTTGTCCACGAAAAGCTCCGTAGGGTACGCATTTCGTATCAACACAATAAAAAGGTACCTCGATGCGTACCCTACGCAATTCACCCCAATTCTGCCATAATTGAATTTCACAAAAGCTTTTATCAGGAGCGCGTTATGAATCGAGTGTGTTGGACTGTGTGTGTCAGCCTATTATTTTTTACTTCTCTCGCACAAGCTAAACCGTTAGCTCCCGAAAAAGTCCCCGACTCACTCAAGCCGAACCTCACCTGCGTCGCCGAGAAACATTGTAGCTGGTCTACGCAGTTAAATTTGGATTTAGCCACAAGCAAAGGCGTATTTACTGGCAGTTGGCAAGTGTATAAAGAAAATGACTGGATTGTGTTACCCGGTGATGAAAAACACTGGCCGCTGTCGGTCACTGCCAATGGTAAAACTGCGGGGGTAATGAATAAGGATGGTAGACCGTCAATTAAACTGGCGGCTGGCATTTATGACATTAAAGGTAAATTTTTATGGGATGCGATTCCTGATAATTTAACCTTGCCCATTGATACGGGTTTGATTAGCTTGCAGATGAACGGGCAGACTATCAATATGCCGACCATTAAAGACGGGCAGCTGTGGCTAAAAGACAGTGATAGAGGACAACTAAAACCCGAAAATGTGCAGAACCGTATTGATGTGCAAGTATTTAGAAAAGTTATTGATGACGTGCCATTGCAAGTGATGACGCATTTAGAGCTGGAAGTCTCAGGCGAACAACGCGAAGAAAAAATAGCGGGGTCATTGTTGGGCGATTTTATCCCGTTGCAATTGCAATGCACGTTACCCGCCCGTCTTGAACCTAATGGGCAGTTAGTTGTACAAGCCCGCGCAGGGCGGTGGACGTGCGACATTCTGGCGCGTAGTAGCAAAGAACTCACGCAACTCACTTTACCCAAAGACACGGTTGAACCTGAAATCTGGGTATTTGATGCCCGTCCTGAATTGCGTGTAGTCGAGATTGAATCCCTCAGCACTATCGATGCCAGCCAAACTCTGTTACCCGATGATTGGCGCAATCTCCCCGCCTACAAAATCAGTCCAGAACTCGCGATGAGTTTTAAAGTCATTCGGCGTGGCGATCCTGAACCTGAACCCAATCAACTTAATCTAACTCGAAAATTGTGGCTGGATTTTAATGGTTCAGGTTATACCGTTAATGACACTATCACGGGCAAAATGACTAGCGGCTGGCGACTGAATGCCTTACCAACAACCGCGCTAGGTAAAGTCACCTTAGACGGTAACAGTCAGTTAATTACGCAACAAATCGGTACTGATAAAAAAGGTGTGGAAGTACGCAGAGGCTCTTTAATGCTGGATGCGGATAGTCGCATTGTTGGCAACATAGCTAACATGAGTGCGGTCGGTTGGGAACAAAATTTCCACCAAGTGACCGCAGAACTTAATTTACCACCCGGTTGGCAATTATTAGCCGCGACCGGCGTTGATAACGTCCCCGATAGTTGGATTTCGCGTTGGACATTGCTGGATTTGTTTTTAGTGTTGATTATTGCACTGGCAATCGGGCGGTTATGGAATCGTTATTGGGGTGGTCTTGCCTTAATGACACTGGTAATTATCTGGCATGAAGCCGATGCGCCACATTTTATTTGGTTACATATTTTAGCTGCTACCGCTTTGTTGAGCGTACCACAAGGTCGATTTTTTAAAGTAGCTAATTGGTATCGGCGCGGCAGTTGGCTGGTTTTGGCATTTATTACCTTACCATTTATGGTCGATCAAGTCCGCATAGGCATTTATCCGCAATTGGAAAATCCGTGGCAAGATATTTATCAAGATAATGGCATGGCAACAGGGGGAGTTATGAGTTCACTGCCCGCTCCAGTACCTGTCGCACCACCCGCAGCTGAGGCAATACAACAAGCCGAAGAATCCGAAGTTGCCGATATGATGCAGGAAAATAAGCCAGCACAACCGTTAATGCGTAAACAACTGAGCAGACCTAAATCGCTAGCACCACAAAAAAATGCGTATTATGACAATGAATATGCCAGTAAAAAGGCAATCGATTTTGCGCGAGTTGATCCCAAAGCCAAAGTGCAAACGGGTCCCGGTTTACCGCAATGGCAATGGCATAAAGTGATGCTGTCATGGAATGGTGCTGTCGGTGTCGAACAGCAACTGAGTTTATGGTATTTATCGCCCACCATGACCATGCTGTTAAATTTTCTGCGGGTATTATTAGTCGGATTGCTCGCTTTATTAATGTTTGGTGGCGCAGAAAAAATACTGCCGCCGTTCATCACTAAATGGGGACGCGGTAATAAAGCGACACCGTTATTACTGTGCTTGTTAATCCTGCCGTTATTAGCTATGCCGACTCAAAAAGTCTACGCGGATGACTACCCAGATGACGAATTATTAAACCAATTAAGAGACAAATTACAAGAACAAGTTATTCCCGATTGTTTACCCGCTTGCGCTCATATTCAACAAATGAACATGACGATTAACGACAAGGATATTCAGATTACTTTGCAGATTGACGCGCAAGAATCCGTCGTTTTGCCGTTGCCAGCGGAATATGAACAATGGTTTCCTAATCAAGTATTAGATAATGGTAAAGCCGCACAAGCTCTGTATCGCACGAATAATGGTTTGTGGATTAATCTAAAACAAGGTCAACATGAAGTCATCTTGCGTGGTTCTACGCCGTTACTCAGTAAATTTACGCTGCCTTTGCCGTTAAAACCTAATCGCGTGGTGGTAGAAAAAACCGGCTGGGAAGTGTTTGGGCTACAAGAAAACGGCTGGGCAGATGATCAATTACAATTTAGTCGCGCTCAACAAACTCAAGCAGATAAAACCAAACCTACGTTAGAACAAGGCGCGTTACCGCCGTTTGTGCGTGTGGAACGTACGCTGCAATTGGGTTTAGATTGGCGGGTTATTACCCAAATTACCCGCATTTCACCTGCTGGTTCTGCGGTTGTTTTAACCGTGCCATTGCTCAAAGGCGAGTCTGTCACCAGTGCAGGTATTCGTGTTAAAAATAATGCGGTTGAAGTCAATATGGCAGCGCAGCAAGTCACCCTGCAATGGGAGTCTTCGCTAGAAAAAGCCGACAAAATAGAGTTAATCGCCCCTGCAACTGAACAATGGATTGAAGTCTGGAAAGCCGATGTTAGCCCTGTGTGGCACATAGAAAGCACCGGCATTGCGATGATTCATTTGAATAGTGAAGGGCAATGGCTACCCGAATGGCATCCGTGGGCAAATGAAACCGTCAGTTTAACCATTACCCGTCCTGAACCCGTCGCAGGTAAAACCCTGACTATTGACAGTAGTCGCCTGTATATTACGCAAGGGTTACGAATGCGTGAAGCGGTATTAAAAGCCAGTCTTAGAAGCTCGCAAGGAATGCAGCACACGCTAACGTTACCCGAAAACGCGGTATTGCAATCAGTGGCTATTAATGGGAAAACACAACCGCTACGCCAAGAAGGTAGAAAACTCACGCTACCTGTGAATCCGGGCAAGCAAGACATTACTCTAACATGGCAAGAACCGACCGCTATCAGCCCGATACTGAAAATGTCAAAAGTTGATTTAGGTGCGGATAGCGTTAATAGCACAATGACCGCGCGCTTGAGTGAAGACCGCTGGGTACTGTTTGCGTTTGGTCCAAAAATGGGTCCAATTATTTTATTTTGGGGAATGTTAATTGTTGTTTTCTTAGTGTCATTGGGACTCGGTAAAATTCGCTTAACACCGTTAAAAAACTGGCAGTGGTTTTTATTATTAGTGGGCTTAAGTCAAATTCCTATCGAAGCTGCATGGCTAGTCATTGGCTGGTTAATGTTATTAGGTTGGCGGTCTAGCCAGTCGAGTGAACAAACACGCTTCTTTAATCTGCTACAAATCAGCATCGGTTTACTGACCTTAGCCGCCTTGTCGGTGTTATTTTACGCCGTTGCTCAAGGCTTATTGAATGTCCCCAATATGCAGGTGACAGGCAACCGTTCTTCCGCCTTGGTGTTAAATTGGTATCAAGATAGAAGTGCGTCAACGTTACCCGCCGCTAAAGTGATTTCCCTACCATTAATCGTCTACCGTTTATTAATGTTAGCGTGGGCGTTGTGGTTAGCCAACGCGTTACTCAACTGGTTAAAATGGGGCTGGGGATGTTTTTCCAGCAATGGCGTGTGGCGTAAGAAAGTCGTGGTGGAAAAGAAAATTGTAGCGACTGAGCAAGAGCCGCCTAAAGAATCATAAATCATACTATTGTCGTATCACTAATTACAGGAGTTCAATAGCGTTAGCTATTGGCTAGAAAACAGCTAAAGCTGTTTTACTCCTGTATAACTGAATAAATTTTGAAGTCCAACAGAAAGAGCTTATGACAACCTGCATTATCATCCCCGTTTATAACCACGAACGGGCAGTTCCTAAACTAATAGCTGCCTTAAAGCTATTAGATCTACCTTGTTTACTGATTAACGACGGTAGTTCAGAATTATGTACTCAAGTGTTAGAAGATTGCGCAAAGCAACATTCAGATTGGCTAACTCTTATCCACCGCCCAGAAAATGGCGGCAAAGGCGCGGCGATGTTAGATGGCTTTAATGCCGCTATAGTCTTAGGTTTTACTCATGCCATACAAATTGATGCCGATGGTCAACATGATGTACAAGACATTCCACGCTTTATCGAAGCTAGCCGCTTACAGCCCAATGCGTTGATTTTAGGGCAACCGATTTTTGATGACAGCGCACCTAAAAGCCGTCGCTATGCTCGCGAGTTTACTAATTTGTGGATATGGATAAATACGTTATCGTTTGACGTTGCTGATGGGATGTGTGGTTTTCGCTTGTATCCGTTAAACGCAGTGCAGACATTAATGCGTAGCTCACCTATTGCTAAACGCATGGATTTCGACATAGATATTCTCGTGCGTTTATATTGGCAGGGCGTGACCGTCATTAATCAAACCACCCACGTTAAGTATCCCGAAGATGGCGTGTCGCATTTTGATTTATGGCGCGACAATATCAGAATTTCCAAAACCCATGCTACGCTGTTTTTTGGTATGTTAGGGCAGATTCCACAACTCCTACGCAGACATTGGCAATGACACAAAACACCCATTGGGCAAAACTCGAAGAGCGCGGCACACTCTGGGGAATGCGCTTTTTATTAAGCATTTATTCACTGTTGGGTCGCCGTTGTTTACAATTTTTTTTATATCCTGTAGTCAGTTATTACTGGTTAAGCAATCAAACCGCTAGACGCGCCAGCCAAGATTATTTACAAAGATTATCCACGTTTGGCTTAGCTCACTCTTACAATAGCTATCAGCACTTTATCAGTTTCGCCAATGCTATTATTGACAAATTAGCCGCGTGGTCGGGCGGCTTAGCTTTGACCGATGTGGTTTATTACGGACGCGAGCAGTTATTCAACGAACTAAATAAAGGGCAGGGAGTGGTATTATTAGGTTCGCATTTAGGTAATATGGAAGTGTGCCGCGTCATTGCCACGGTCGATGCGCCGATACCAATTAATATACTAGTCCACACTAAACATGCCGAAAAATTTAATCAGTTACTCAAGCAATATAACCCTAACAGCAGCTTGAATTTAATCCAAGTGACTGAAATCACCGCCGCGACCTCAATCTTATTAAGCGACAAAATAGCCAATGGTGAATTAGTGATTATCGCCGCTGATCGAACCCCCGTCAGCAATCAACAGCGTGTTGCCAGCGTTGACTTTTTAGGTGCGAACGCCTTATTTCCTCAAGGTCCGTTTATTCTTGCTGCCCTGCTAAACTGCCCTGTGTACACGGTGTTTTGTTTAAAAGACCAAGACAAACACATCATACACTTCGAGCATTTTAGTGATAGGCTCAACTTCCCACGCAATAATCGCCAATCCGCCATGCAGCAAAGTATTCAAGACTACGCCAACCGCTTACAACACTATTGCTTAATTGCTCCGTTACAATGGTTTAATTTTTTCGATTTTTGGGCAACACATGACTAACATAATTTTCAACGGTGAGCCGCTAACCATAGAAGCGATTTGCGCACTTGCCCACCAACAAGCCCACGTCGAACTCAGTCAACAGCCTGATTTTGTCACCCGTATCGACAAAGGCGCGTTATTCATTGACACGTTATTAAAAGAAGAAGGTTTTGTTTATGGCGTAACCACTGGCTATGGCGATTCCTGCACCGTGTCTATTCCATTACATCTAGTCGAACAACTGCCTAAACATTTATACACTTTTCATGGTTGTGGGCTAGGGCAACATTTTGATGCAATCAGCACCCGCGCTATTTTAGCGACCCGCTTAACCAGTCTGGCGCGTGGTTATTCGGGTGTGCGTTATTTGCTCTTACAACAACTTGCCGAACTGCTTAAACAAGATATTTTGCCATTAATTCCGCAAGAAGGTTCAGTCGGTGCCAGTGGCGATTTAACACCGTTGTCTTATTTGGCGGCAGTGCTGGCAGGGGAAAGAGACGTGTTGTATCAAGGCGAACGCCTCAGCACACAAAGCGTTTTTACTAGGACGCAAATTCAGCCTTTGACCTTAAAACCTAAAGAAGCCTTAGCCATTATGAATGGCACAGCGGCAATGACAGGACTTGCTTGTCTTGCCTATCAAAGAGCGGCTTATTTATCACAACTAACCACGCGCATTACTAGCCTAGCATCGGTGGCCTTAAAAGGTAATCCCTGTCATTTTGATGAAAAACTCTTTTCGGTTAAAGCGCATAGCGGGCAGAATCGTGTTGCAGAGCGGATTCGTGCCGATTTACAAGTCACCGAAGCCGCGCCCCGTCACGATACCCGCTTACAAGACCGTTACTCGCTACGCTGTGCGCCGCATATTATTGGTGTGTTAGAAGACTCGTTACCGTGGTTACGCCAGTTTATTGAAACCGAATTAAACAGTGCCAACGACAACCCGATTATTGATGCCGAAGGTGAACACGTTCTGCACGGTGGGCATTTTTACGGCGGACATATTGCCTTTGCAATGGATAGTCTAAAAATCGCCGTCGCCAATTTAGCCGATTTACTCGATAGGCAAATGGCGCAACTGATGGATACCAAATTTAATAACGGACTCCCCGCTAATTTGTCGGGTGCAACTGGTGAACAACGCATACTGAATCATGGATTTAAAGCCGTACAAATCGCGGTATCGGCGTGGACAGCCGAAGCTCTAAAACTTACCATGCCCGCCAGCGTATTTTCCCGCTCCACCGAATGCCATAACCAAGATAAAGTTAGCATGGGAACTATCGCCGCCAGAGATTGCCTGCGTATCTTAGAACTCACCGAACAAGTCGCGGTCGCCGCATTACTCGCGGTCGTCCAAGCTATAGAACTACGCGGCACTGTGGAAACCCTAAGCCCAGCCCTGCAACAAACGGTTAAACAACTGCGTCAACATAGCCCATTTTTAGACCATGACCGCGTTTTGGAACATGAACTAAGGCAGTGTGTACAGTTGGTGCGGGATAGGTGGTGGGCAGTATATGATTAATAACAGGTATCGTGAGTTGGTTAACGTATTTTTCGCACTGGAACAACAGCACTTTGTCATATTATCGCTCGGTAGAGCGATACATTCGCGCTAGTAAGTGGACATACTACCCAATGCTAGTAAGATAGCAAAAACACAGTATAAAGTTTGCAAGGTACTTACCGTGAAAAGGCAAAAGCGAGTGATGAATGTTTGATAGAAGACGGTTTAAAGACGACATTGAAACGCGGTTACGAAAGGTGCCTGAAGATAAGTGCATAGCCTTTGCGGTGCGTTCGGCAATGCGAGTATTGCCCTTATTGGCAGATCGACAGGGCGTACCGTTTCGCCATTGGAAACCAGAAAATAAAAGCAACTATTTACTGGCAATATTAAAGAACACGGCGCGTGGTGTTGAATATGTTTTGACGAAAGGACACATTGATTACGCCGCCGCCATTGCCGATGCCCACATTATTCATGTTGCTTACGTTGAAGCTTGTTACCATGATGTCGATTGCAGCACGGTCTACGCCGCCAATGCCGCCTACACGGCTTACACTGCCTGCGCCGAGTATCCGCTCACCGCTTACGAATATGCTCACGCCCTTGTTCCTAATACTTATAATTATAAAACCGCTGCTGCCTACACGGCTGATGCAGCTATCGATGTTAATGCCGATGTCGATATTATTCGAGAAATACAACAGGATTTAGCTGACTTAGAAAAAATGATAGCAGAGAAATTATTACAGCAACCATTATGGTCGAAAGCGACCACTAAAGAGTGGCAACATATAAACAGTCGTTTTAGATTCGCCGTCTTAAAACTGAATGCGGGTTTTGAGGTATGGTTAGATTGGTACGATGATAGATTACAAGGCAAACCGATAGATATTAAATTACTCAGACAATGGAATAACGTCCCAAAAGATATTCAAAAACAAGGTGTAGTAGCCATTAATGCGTATCTCAAAAGCTTGTTACCCAAAGTAGAAACACGCTCAGTCTTTGAATCCTGTTTGCGCTATTTTCAGCGTTTATGGTGAACTCCCTACTTTTATGAATAAACACCACCGTACTACCATCGATTTACAAATTCCTTTTCATGATGTAGATGTGATGGAAATCGTTTGGCATGGTCATTATGTCAAATACTTTGAAATTGCCCGTTGTGCTTTATTGGATAAAATTGATTATAACTATGTGCAAATGCGTGAATCGGGCTATTTTTGGCCCGTTATTGATTTAAATATCCGCTATATAAAACCCGCTATATTTGGTCAGATGATTACCGTTCATGCTGAAATTACTGAATGGGAAAATCGCTTAAAAATAAATTACCTAATTACCGATAAAATCACAGCCTCAAGACTCACCAAAGGCTACAGTATCCAAGTCGCCATTGATAACCAAACCAAAGCCATGTGTTTTGAATCGCCTAGGGTTTTGTTGGAGAAGTTGGATGTGGTTTAATTTAAATAGGTACGCATTAAATGAAATTTATTAAAATACTTCTCTTCTTTTTGCTCTCATTCAATCACAGCTACGCCGCTGATGTGTTAGCTGAAATCACCGGACGTTTAGTAAAAACGCCCATCACCCAAGGTGATTTTCAACAAGAAAAACGCCTGAAAATTTTACGCAAGCCGTTAATATCTACAGGGTCATTTACTTACTCTCAAAGCAAAGGGGTTATCTGGAAAACGCTTACACCGATTCCGTCTTTGCTGTTGGTTAATGACGCGCATTTATTGACGGGGCAAGGTGAACAAACGGTGCCGCCAGCGTTTGGTAAAGTGTTTAAAGCCATGTTGGGTGGGGATTTGAATCAGTTGAGCGAAGGTTTTTTAATCACCGGTGAGAATAAAAAACCCACATGGCGATGTCAGCTCACCCCTAAAGATGAATTATTAAAAAAAATAATCAGCTCTATTTTGCTAAGTGGTGATACTGAATTGCGCTCATTGGAACTACAGGAAGTGAATGGCAATTTGACGCGCATTAGTTTTACCAAAATTACCCATCCTGAAAACTTAACGCCTGAACAAGAAGCTGATTTTGAACGTTTATCACCCTAAAATTACCGCGTGGCTTTGGTTGCTGGGTATGCTGTTAATCGGTGTGCTGGGCAATCAAGTCTTGCGTACTGACTGGTTAGAAACGGGATTTTTAGCCTTATTACCCGCTACTGAACAACAGCCTGATATTGCTAAAGCCATGCAGCAACATAATGAGTTGATGGCGAGCAAAGTGATTTGGTTGACGGGAGCGGCGAGCAGTCAAGCCGCTATTGCACAAGCACAGCAACTTAAAACTCGCTTGGAACAAAGTGGTTTGTTTAGTCAGGTGATGTTAGAGCAATCCTCACAATCCTATAGCGACAATTATCAGCAGTTATTTCCATTTCGTTATCAGTTACTCGATAGTCAAACACAACGCGTGTTGCGCGAAAATCCCAAGGCATTAATCAACGAAAATCTGGCGATGCTTTATAGCCCCATCGGGCAACTACAGGCGGCAAGTTTAGCGCAAGATCCGTTGTTATTGTTCAGCCGTTATTTCAATGCACAACAGCCGATTAAATTGAATATTGAGCAGGGCGTGGTGGTTTTGCATGAGCAGAAGACGGTTTGGGCGTTGTTAGTAACGGATTTAAAAGATAACAATTTGCCGCTGGATCAATTAGAAACGTTGCTAGCACTGGTCAATCAGGCACAAGCGGCAGAGGGTGAATTAATGGTGTCGGGAATGCCATTATTTACTGCATCGGGCGCACAATCGGCTAAACAAGAAATATCCACCGTGGGCTTAGGTTCTAGCGTGGCGATTGTGTTGTTGATGTTAATGACCTTTCGTAGCTTAAGACCGTTAACTTTATCGTTTTTGGCAATTACTAGCGGTATGTTTGCGGCGTTGGTATTAAGCGTATGGTTTTTTGGCAAGCTGCATATTATTACGCTGGTGTTTGGTGCGAGTTTAATCGGTGTTGCCGATGATTACGCACTGCATTTTTTCTGTGATAGTTTCGAGTCTAGCGAGTGGAATTCGCGCCGTGGCTTGAAGTTTATTTTACCCGGCTTATTTATTGGGCTATTAACGAATTTATTGAGTTATGCGGGGCTGGGATTTTCGCCTTTTCCCGGTTTGCAAGAAGTGGCGTTATTTTCAGCCATTGGTTTATTGGGTGCGTGGTTGACGGTGGTGTTATTGTTTCCTGTCTTGCTGATAGGTTTTCAACCAGAGCATGAGCCTAAGTTATTGCGGCTAACTAATTATTGGCAACAACATTGGCCGTTGTGGCTGTTAAAACATAAATACTTGTTGTCTGTGCTAATGGTGATTTTTATTGCGGGCGGTTTATGGCAACTGACACCGCGTGATGATGTGCGTTTATTGCAATCTGCCCCTGCCGACTTATTGAAAACCGCCGACCACATAAGGCAATTATTACCCATCAGCCAAGAGAATCAGTTTTTTCTGGTGTCGGGTGAAAATATCGAGGCTTGGTATCATAACGAACAGCAATTATTGGCACAGTTGGACGGCTTAAAACAACAACACGCGCTGACGCTGTATCAAGGTATTTCTCAATATTGGGCTAGTGAGGCTAGCCAGCAAGCCAACTATCAATTACTCAAGCAAAGTCTGTATGACTCCGATTTATTAAAGCAATACATGACGGAATTAGGCTTTAGTGAACAAGCGATTAAAACTGAATATCAACAGTTTGCCGATGCAAAACAGCAAACTATTCCCCTGTCTGCGTGGTTAAAAACTGCCGATGAAAGCAAGCAACAATTGTGGCTAGGCTGTGGAGCAGAACGCTGTTTAAGCCTTGTGTCATTAACAGGAATAAGCGACTTATCGGCTTTATCCGCGTTACCCCCGTTATCAGGTGTTAGCTTAATTGATCCAGCGGGTGATTTATCGGTTTTGTTTGCCCGTTATCGAATTAGAGCAACGGGCTTATTAATCAGCGCGTATTGTTTGGTTTTTTTAGGCTTGGTTGTTAAATTTGGCTGGCGTAATGCTAGCAAGATTATTGCCGTTCCCGTGGTTGCCGCGCTGGTATCTTTAGCGACGATGGGCTGGTTCAATCAATTATTTAGTCTGTTTAATTTATTCGCGCTGTTGTTGGTGTTGGGCATTGGCATTGATGATGCGATTTTCTTTTACCTTGCTAATAACAATAAACGCGATACCACATCCTTAGCTGTTGTGCTGTCAGCATTAACAACTTTATTGGCGTTTGGTTTATTAGCAATTAGTTCGACCGAAATTGTCCACGCGTTTGGTTTTACGGTCGCAGTGGGGATTCTAACGGCATTGATGGGTTCACCGTTAGTAGGTTTAACGCGAAAAAATA
>NQJH01000171.1 GCA_002256685.1 Methylococcaceae bacterium NSP1-2
GCTTAATAGAAAATAATTTAGGTTCAATTTCTTCAAAGCCATATTCATCTTTGAATTTCTTGTGAATAGCTTTCACTAGACGACTAGTTTCAGCAGTAATTTCAATAGCGTTCTGCAATAGATCACGCAAATCATCAAACAATTTACGGATGTTTTGTTTCATTCCGTAAGTGGTCATATTACTGGCTATTTCGCGTCTGGCTCTTTCAACGACAGTATCGACTTTTTCACTATCAAATGAATCAATTAGCATTTTTGCTTGACTAATAAAAACACGACGACTTGCTTGAAAATTTTCAATATTAGCCATGTAAATATTTTGCTTGTCGCGCGTTTCGGCCATCAATTTACCCGTCATATCTTGGTTTTGAAAGTCGATTTTTTTAAATTCTTCAAGCTGTTCTACGGCATGAGCTAGGGCTTTATTGGTGATATGAGAGGACTCATTTAGCAAAAATCCCATGTCTCGAACTACTGTCCCCATCAATATATTGCGTTTTTGTTTCAATATATTAGTCGCAAGATACTTTTCTAGGCTGGATAAGCGGCTTCTTTCAAATAAAACAGTATCGGATTTTACTTTGGCTAATAAAGCTTGCTTCGCTGAAACAGGGAAGATGGCATTTTCATTTATTTTTAAAATGGTTGCCGAGGTTTTAATTTGTGAGTGAATCGCTTCATCATAAGCCGAAGCCCCACCAATATCATCCCACATGGCATCAATTTTATTCATCACGACCGCTAAACCTTGTTTTTTACCGCCACGCGCAAGGCAAATATGATTTAGCCACATTTCTAGGTCACTTTTGGTTACGCCCGTATCGGCAGCGAGTACAAAGATGATTGCTTGCGCACTAGGTAACATGTTTAAGGTCAATTCTGGCTCAGTACCTAGGGCATTTAAGCCGGGGGTGTCGAGAATTGATAAGCCTTCTTTCAATAGAGGATGCGGAAAACTGATGAGGGCGTGTCGCCAGCAGGGTATTTCTACCACGGTTGGATTCACAAGACCTTGTTCTTTCGCTTCGCGCTCATTCCATAAACCCAGTTCATCAGCGACTTCACGCGGTACTTTTTTGACCGCGACCAGTTCTTTGAATGCTTCCTGCATTTGTCTAGGTGAATTGCCATTCAAATCAAAATGCACCCATCGTTCGGGCATTTGTTTAAATTCGGCTAGCGTAGTGCTTTCAAGACGGGTTTCAATATTGAGCAAACGAATATAACTACCACCCGCCTCATCATAAAAGAGTTCGGTGGGCGACATAGTGGTGCGTCCGGGTGAGGACGGCAGTAGTCTAACGCCAGTTTCAGCAAAAAATAGCGCGTTAATCAGTTCAGTTTTACCGCGCGAAAACTCAGCAACGAATGCCAAGGTAATGCGGTCTGACTGTAGATTGTTAAGGATATTTAAAAGAGTGCTAGTGCTATTGGCATCGGTCATGTCGTAACGCGTACGCCATTGCTGATACATTTCTATAGATTGCACTAGTTTTGCACGCCACAGTGAATACTCGTGCATTTGGTTTTTAAAATCCAGATTACTCATGACCAGCCTTTTGTACTAACACGATTCTATAAGGGAGTAGAAATATCAGATTGAGGTATTTTTTAACAATTGTAGTCTATATCTTAACAACTGTTAAATCGAGGCAGCTTTATTTTTCAGACAGGTCTATTACAAAATGCCATAAAGGTGCTGATACGCCTTGATTCTATCGAGTTGGTCGCTTGCATTAGCTGTTAAATAATCAACAATATTAGTTAGCGTAATAATAGAAATAACCGGCATATTGAACTGTTCTTCGACTTCTTGAATAGCAGAGCGGTCATTTTGTCCCTTTTCCTGTCTGTCTAAAGCAATTAATACGCCTGCCGGTGTTGCTCCTACGCTATGAATGATTTCAACCGATTCCCTGACCGATGTGCCAGCGGTAATTACATCGTCGAGAATCAGCACTCTACCTTGCAAAGGTGTGCCGACTAAAAGCCCTCCTTCACCGTGATCTTTGGCTTCTTTGCGATTAAAGGCAAATGGTATGTCTTCACCTGCTAATTGAGCGTAGGCAATGGCGGTTGCGCTGACCAGCGGAATACCTTTATAGGCAGGTCCGTAAAGAATATCAGGTTTAATGCCTGACTGAATTAAGGCGTGTGCATAAAATTGTCCTAGTTTTCCCAGTTGCAAACCGGTATTAAACAAGCCAGTATTAAAAAAATAAGGGCTAGTGCGACCGGATTTTAACTGGAATTCGCCGAATTTTAGTACGCCAGAGTCTAAGGCATAAGCAATAAAATCTTTTTGATAATCAAGCATAGTGTATGTTTGTGCTGTTGGTAAGTAAGTCCTGCTTTAAGCTCAAGCGGTAACAGTTTTTAAAATATAAGTCAGATGAACAAGCAAAATTAATTGCGGAATCGTCTGACTGACACGCATTAATTGAGTGCTATTGGATACATTGTAAAGTTAAGCGGCTTATCTGCCAAGTGTTAACGCTTGCACTAATGACTAGGAGGACACTGTAAGTGCGATCTTGTCGCACTTACAGTAAGTTGGCAGTTACCTAAGTAACGATTGGTTTGTAAAGCGACTGAATCCGTCATTGAGTAGATAATTAAAATTATCTACTCGCTGTTTTGATAGTTATTTAAAGTGGTGAGATTGATTAGTTGACCACGTTATGACCACGGTTTCTCATGCAGTTGGTATAGGCTCTTTTATAAGCTTCTTCAGCACTCAGACCTTTGTAGGTACCGCCGCCAAAACCACCAGCTGCCGCACCAATTGCTGCGCCCGCACCTGGATTACCTGTAAATGCACCAACAATCGCGCCGCCAGCCGCGCCAATTATTGTTTACACTCAGTGGTATCTTGTGGAATACGATACGCATTGCGATCATTGTACGGGTCAACGGTAGGCGACCAGCCGGTTACTTCAGCACAAGCAGTTAGTAAAATACTGACTACTATCACGCTACTTATTGTTAATTTTTTCATTATAAATCCTCTGTATAGATTGTTTGTTACAAGTTTAATCAATTAATTATGAACAGAACATGAACGCCATTAGCATATTATAATTCTCTTAATATGCGGAGTGGGGATTTATTCACCACACCCCTTAATCCCCAATAACCCGCTAAGCCTACCAATAAAGCGGCTGTGATAGGGATAAATGCCCACAAATAAAAACTGGGTTGATAACTGATGTGGATGACGTGTGTGTATAAAGCATACCGTATCGCTTCAGAGATAAGTACTGCTAATAAACCAGACATCAATCCTAACACGCTAAATTCAATAAAATGGGTTTTTCTTAAAAAGACTCGATTGACTCCCAATGTTCGCATTAATGCCCCTTCATAAATTCGCGTATCCAATGTGGCATAAACCGCCGCTAATAGCACGGTAAAGCCCGCCAACAGCGCGAAATATAATAAATAATTAATTGCCTGTGTTAATTGCGTCAAAATTGTTTTAATTTGTTGCAAAATTAAATCAACCTCCAACACGGTGGTGCTGGGATATTGTTTGACCAGCGTGTTTAACGAATGCTTTTGTTCAGCGGGTAAATAAAAACTAGTAATGAAGGTATAAGGATAATTATTCAAGGTGTTAGGTGAAAAAATCATATAAAAATTCGGCTTCATGGTATTCCATTGCAGTTCACGAATACTGGCAACTTTCGCGTTAACCTGTTGGCTACCAATGGTAAAAGTCAGTTCATCATTCAGCTTGATTTTTAAACTTTGGGCTAATTTTTGTTCCACTGACACCAATCCTGCTGGCGCATCTGTCCACCACGTTCCTTCGATAATTTTATTGTCTTCGGGTAGCAGTTCTGACCACGTTAAACTTAATTCTCGATGGGTATGGGTGGCATTGTCGCCTTGCGAGTCTTTGCTCACCACTTGTTGGACAGGGATGTTATTGATAGTAACTAAGCGTCCTCTGACCACTGGATAAAACTGACTGCCGCTAATCTGCTGCTGTGTTAATGCGTTTTTAAAACCGTCCAGCTGTTCGGGGAATATATTTAATATAAAATGATTTGGGGCATTATTAGGCATGGATTTTTGCCAGTCTTCGATTAAATCGGTGCGGACATTAAAGCTTAGAATCATAGCAACCAGCGTAATACTGAACGCTAATAATTGGCTAATACTGGCACGGCTATTTTTTACTAAGCCCTGCAAACCAAAACGCCAGACTAAGGGCAGTGACGGTAACAGCTTACTCATAAAAACCAATAAACCATTCATCAATAAACCTAACACTAACAACGCCGCCACGCCTACGCCAATAATAGTAACGGTCATGCGTAAATCTTGCGTATAACGAGCGATTAACAACGTAATCACCCCCAGAGCTAAACCGTATATTAACCAGCCACTAGTGGGTAATGGTTCTAATTCACGGCGCAATACCCGCAACGGTGACACTTGCTTAAGTCGCAGCAAAGGCGGTAACGCAAAACCCAATAACACACCTAAACCTAACACTAAGCCAAACAAAATCGCTGAGATACTAGGATTCGCCAGTTGTTTGGGCAATAAATCTTGCAATAAATAAAACAAACCTTGTTGAGCAAACCAGCCTAACAAGCAACCAATGGTACTGGTCAGTAAACCCAATATCACAAACTGACTGCTATACAGCCAGAGTATTTCCCGTTGTTTACAGCCCATACAACGCAACAACGCGGTGGCATTAAAATGCCGCTCAGTGTAGCGTCGCGTTGCCATTGCAATGGCAACCCCTGAAATTAAAATCACAATAATGCTAGATAAACCCAAATAACGCTCCGCCCGTTGCATGGCTGTGCCTAATTCGGGACGGTCTTCATGAATATCTAATAGCTTTTGTGAGGGGTTTAACTGCGGTTTAATCCAGCTTTTAAAGCCAGCTAATGCCTTAGCGTCACCGCTAAATTGAAAAAAATAATGCACATGACTACCCGCCTGCAAAATGCCTGTGGTCGCTAAGTCCGCTTCATTGATTAGCACGCGTGGCGAAAAACTGTAAAAGTCACCGCGTTTGTCTGGCTCATAAGTCAAAATTTCGGCAATCGTTAACGGTTTTTCACCCACGGTGAGTAAATCACCGACGCGCAGTTTTAAGGCTGATAACACACGGTTTTCTATCCACACTGTGCCTATTGCAGGACCGTTATGCTGTTCGTATTCCTCACCGTGTTCTATCGTTTGGGTTTTTAAAAATCCCCGCAACGGATACGCCGAACTGACTGATTTAATTGCCGCTAACAGCATTTCATCATGCTCCATTAGCACACTGGAAAATTCAACAGTGCGTGCTTGTGCCAACTTGAGCTGCGTGGCTTTTTGTTGCCATGCGTCAGGTATTTCAGCGGGGCTAGTAATCACTAAATCCGCCGCCAAAAACTCTGCGGCTTGCATAATCATGGTGTTTTGCAAACGATCAGCGAATAAAGCGATAGCGGTTGAGCTGGTGACGGCAATCAGTAACGCCAGTGTCAAAATGGTGAGTTCCCCTGAACGACTATCACGCCACAACAACCGTAAAGCCAGATTAAAACGATTCATAATTAATACTCATAAGGGTTGTTTTTAAAAAAATAGGTTGTTGCACTTCTTAAATCTTTATATTCAAAACGATTTAGCTAAAACCTTAGGCTTCTATTTTTACAAGCTTTCGTAAGAATTGTTGCTCAAATGAATCATACTTTGTTATGAAAACCATAAATTATTTTTGTTGAACTTAGCCTTGATCCAAATTAATTCTAGGTAGAAGAAGAATAAAGATTGACATAACTTAATTTACATTTATAATGCACTCAGCTTGAAATTGATTTACCGTTATGCTTATCTTTACGAAGTTTTTCTGTGATTGCTCGTCCTGTTATCATAAGTATTTTTAAATTTTACAGCTCCATTACACCCGCCTTGCAAAAGGCTAATTACTTACTTTATATAATAGGATTCACAAATGACTACTGGTGTTGTTAAATGGTTTAACGCAGAAAAAGGTTTCGGTTTTATTCAACAAGAAGGCGGTCCTGACGTTTTTGTTCACTTTCGTAACATTAACAGTTCTGGCTTTAAATCGCTAGACGAAGGCCAAAAAGTTCAGTTTACTGTAACTCAAGGTCAAAAAGGCCCGCAAGCAGAAGATGTAACACTCATCTAATGCCACTCTCAAGCTGTAGCTCTCATCTGTGAGCTACAGTTTGCTTTTATCCCTTCACAGATACTCTTTACTCTCCCTTTCTTTTATTACCGCGCTGCATTGAAAATACCGCGTGTGCTAACAAATGTATTATCATAGCTTATTAAAAACAACCCGCCAACAAGGCGTAAATAATGAGCCAAGATTCAAAAACTAACCGCCACTTTTCTACCATCATCTTATTTGCTGGAACATTATTTGTCAGTGCCTCACTGATGTTTGTGTTGCAACCCCTATTTGGCAAAATTTTATTACCTTTGCTGGGCGGTTCTCCTGCGGTATGGAACACCTGTATGGTGTTTTATCAAAGTATTTTATTTCTGGGTTATCTTTACGCCCACGCACTGTCTACGCATTATCGGCAACACCAGCAAATTCTGCTACATATCGCCATTATCGCAATCAGTCTGTTAGCATTACCCGTTGCCTTGCCTGAAAATACCATTCCACCCACCGACAGCAATCCCACATTCTGGCTGTGTTGGACATTATTTTTAGCAATAGGCTTGCCGTTTTTTATACTATCCACCACCGCGCCATTGATACAAAAATGGTTTTCAGAAATTGGACATCATAGCAGTGATGATCCTTATTTTCTGTATGCCGCCAGTAACACCGGCAGTTTGCTTGCGTTACTCAGTTATCCGTTTTTATTAGAACCCAGTATCGGTTTAGCAAATCAGCAAACTTACTGGAGTATCGGTTATGTGCTGTTGTCTGTATTAATTGCCGCTTGTGGTCTGTTGTTATGGAAAAGCAAACAAACTAGCCACACCTTAGAAGCCAACACAAACACCGTCACCGAATTAACGTGGTCAAAGAAGCTACACTGGCTGGCATTGGCGTTTGTCCCATCCAGCTTATTACTGGGCTTAACCAATTTTATCAGCACCGATATTGCCTCCGTGCCGCTGTTATGGATTATTCCGCTCACTGTTTATTTACTGTCGTTTATCATCGTATTTTCCCATTGGAATGACAAACTGCATCCTTGGATGGTCAAGTTACAGCCTTTGGTATTAATACCGTTTATTGCTTACGCCTTTGTTAATCCAGCTGATTTGCCGTATTGGGTGTATTTAATCCTGCATATATTGGCGTTTTTCTTTGCCATTATGGTCTGTCATGGTGAACTTGCTAAAGACAGACCGCCTACGCAACATTTAACCAGCTTCTACCTGATTATGTCGTTTGCAGGCATGTTAGGCGGTATGTTTAATACCTTTGTCGCGCCGTTTATTTTTAACGGCATTTATGAATATCCATTGATGATTGTTGCCGCCTTATTACTACGACCTTGGACAGTGGTATCATGGAATGTGCGGTTATTACGACAATTTATTGCCCCCGTGTTACTGCTCAGCATCGGTTTAATATTGTATGCCAGTACTAATGATCTACTGCAACACTTCGACACCATCATTCTCAGCTTAATCGTGTTAAGTGCTTTAGTATATTTATTAAGATCACAACCCATCGCCTACGCCCTGACCACAGGGGTTATCATGTTCTTAGCCTTGAGTTTGCATGGCTTGTTCTCACACACATTATACCAAGATCGCAGCTTTTTTGGCGTACTGGCAGTACGTGAAAGCGTATTAACCGATGAAAAAAATCAACCCGAAAGTTATCACGAACTTTTTCACGGCACAACTAAACACGGCGCACAACGTTTGCCCGAAGCACTGGCAAAAATCCCGTTAACCTATTACAGTCAACCCGGTCCGATGGGGCAGTTGTTTAAAACCTTTGATGTGACTAATGCCAACTGGCAAGTCGGTATTGTTGGACTAGGTGCGGGTGCATTAGCCTGTTATGCCAAACCAACCCAACACTGGACGCTGTATGAAATTGATCCTTTAGTGATTAATATCGCCAGTAATCCAGCGTATTTTAGCTATCTCAGCCGTTGCCTGCCTAACGCTACCATGCGTGTCGGTGATGCGCGGCTTTCCTTAGAAAAAGAACCCGACCAGTATTTTGATTTATTAGTCATGGATGCGTTTAGCTCCGATTCCGTTCCCACCCATCTATTAACTAAAGAAGCACTGGCGTTATATTTCAAAAAATTAAAACCCAATGGCATACTGGCTTTTCACATCACCAACCGCCATTTAGCCTTAAAAAAAGTGCTATCCATTCATGCTGAACAAGCCCATTTAGCCGCGCTAATACAAGAATTTAAAGCTCCCGAAGCTATGCCGCTAGTGGTGGATACTGATTGGGTGGTAATGGCAAAGCAACCCGAAACACTAGAGCCGCTTAATTTGAGTTTACAGAAAACATGCCGCTAGTGGTAGATACTGATTGGGTGGTAATGGCAAAGCAACCCGAAACCCTAGAGCCGCTTAATGTGAGTTTACTGGGTAGCTGGCAAAAAATGCCGTTGTACTTTGATATGTCCCCGTGGACGGATGACTTTACTAATATCGTCAAAATATGGAAATAAAACTGCTTGCTTGATTTAGCGAGCGGTTTTCGAGTCATTACACCTCCGAGGTTTCTAAAACCTCGAAGGTGTAATTGCAGTTACCCAAAACTCAGACCTTTCAGGT
>NQJH01000172.1 GCA_002256685.1 Methylococcaceae bacterium NSP1-2
TTCTTCATGCCGCCCCATTCAAATTGGCGTTTGAAGTGGATTTACCAATGGATATTAGGTCGTAGAATAGGTTTATAGCGTTTAAGTGGCGTGTACAAATACCATTCACGTTATCGTTTTAGAATATTAACCAATGCTTAAAAAGGTATGGCACAAAATGACAAAATTAGTTATAATGTAACCACTAAAGGGGGCGACATGGCTTCGACGTGGATAGCAAAACCTTAAGTGCATGTCGAGGACTGTACACCTCGTAAATCCTACAGAAACTAAGTATTCGCAAATGACGAAAACTACTCAATGGCTTTAGCTGCTTAATAACAGCACCATTCCTTTGACCATCTGTGCTTATGCGGGTGGAGTTCTTCGGAACGTTCAGAGGTCATTTACATAAGATCGTGCTGAAACCTGTCCGGTGTGGATGCACAAAAACTTTACGGAATCGCTGATAACTCTCTTGGCTCGTCGGGTCGTTATCGGTTAAACACAAAGTGCGAGATAAACATGTAGACCTTGTGGCGGAGTATTTGCGGACGCGGGTTCAATTCCCGCCGCCTCCACCAAATATCGCTTTAGTAAGATTCAACGAAGTATAAAAACCCGCAAGTCGTAAGGCTTAGCGGGTTTTTTATTGTCTAATGAAGTTCAATAAACATCAGCTTAAGCGGTGACGCGCAGGCTAGGCGATATACGGCAATATTTCCCCGCTTCGGTGGTGCGCGTCATACAGCAAGATGCGATTGAGCGTTTAAATTTGCGCCAATTGTTACTAGAACCCGAACTATTAGAAGCCGTAGAAGCGGATATTCATTTAGTTGCTACGCTGATTTCTGTAAAAAACGTCATTCCTAGCCGAACCAGAGACACGGTGCGTCAAGTAGTGGCTAACAGTTATTAAAAACGCCCATGCAGCAAGCGGTCACGAGGGCATTAAATAAATCACTCACCACGTCTCAAAGAAAACGACTAGTATCACACCATTCGTGCTAATTTAAAAAATTACTTACTCGAATTATGTAATAACCTTTATATTACTCAAATGGATTCTTTTTTACTGGCATCCAGAATTTATCAAAGTCATTCTTTAAAAACTCTGTCATTTCTTTGGCAGGTAAAGGTTTACTAAAATAATAACCCTGAATAATATCGCAACCGTGTTTTCTTAGAAAATCAAATTGTTCTTTTGTTTCTACGCCTTCAGCAATGACTTTTTGTTTAAGTGAATGCCCGATTTCAATAATAGCACAGGAAATTCTGGCATTTTTTGAATCGAGGGTCATACCCCTCACAAAGGATTGATCCATTTTTAACACATCGATTGGGAAATTTTTTAAATACGCTAACGAAGAATAGCCTGTGCCAAAATCATCCAGTGCTAACTTTATACCCATTCTTTTTAATTGTTGTAACTGCAAATCAATAAATCTGGCATCACCAATCAACATGGATTCAGTAATTTCTAATTCTAAATATTTCGCTGCTAACCCAGATTCATTCAGTGCTTTTTGTACCAAGTTTATAAAGTTAGTATCGTTAAACTGCTGTGCTGATACATTGACGGAAACTTGTTGTAATGGATAACCTGCATCAAGCCATGTTTTAAGTTGTTGACAGGCGGTGCGCAAAATCCAATAACCTATTTCAATAATTAATCCAGTGTCTTCAGCGAGCGTGATAAATTGGTCGGGAGGAACCATTTTTTCATTATTCCTATGCCAGCGAATTAATACTTCAGCTCCACAAAGCTTTTTACTATGGGCTTCATATTGTGGTTGATAATGGAGTTTTAATTCATTTTTTGTAATCGCTTTGCGTAAATTTAACTCCATTAACAGTTTATCTTGTGAGACGCTGTTAAAATCTTTATTGTAAAACTGGTAACTGTTTTTGCCTTGGCTTTTCGCGTTATTTCTTGCTATGTCGGCATTTTTTAATAACACTTCTGCTTTTAGCATCATCTCGGTAGTTCGACAGTCTTCAGGATAAATCGAAATACCAATACTCGAACCAATAAAGGCATCATGGTTATTAACGCTAATCACTTCGGATAATTTCTGACTGATTTTTCCTGCTACAATGGAGGCGGCGTAAACAGTTTGTTCATACGTTTGATCACTCATCATCAAAACAGCGAATTCATCGCCACTTAATCGTGCGGCAATATCATTTGAGCCTATTAGTTCTTGTAATCTTTGTGCAATTACTTTTAATAATTCATTACCTGCATCATGTCCAAGTGACTCGTTAATTATTTTAAATCTATCGAGGTCTATGACAAAAACAGTGCCGTGAATATTACCTACTTTGCCTGAAGATATAAATTTTCTTAATCGGTCATAAAACATGGAGCGGTTAATCAAGCCGGTCAATTCATCATAATACGACAGGCGCATAATGCGCTTTTCAGCTTGTTTTTGTTGGGTAATATCCTGCAAACTACCAAAATAAACTACGTTATTATCTTCTTTATTAATTGCAGAAATTTCTAGTTTTACGGGAAAACCACGACCACTTTTAGGTAAACATATCAGTTCTCCAGACCACAAGCGTCTGGAATTATTAGTAAAAAAATCAGTTTGAAGATGAGTCAGCTTACCTTTAATGATAAAAGACAGTGGCTTGCCTATTAATTCATTATTTGAATAGTCTGCTAATAAAGAAAATGCGGTGTTTACTTCGGTAATATGAAAATTTTTATCCAAAAACATAAAGCTTAAATGACAGGTTTCAAAGACTTTAGGCAACAATTCTAATTGGTTTTTCTTCTTCTCATCCTGACTAACAAAATATCCCGTTACTATCAGCTTGAGTTCATTGTCATATTTATCAAATATCGGTATTCTGGTTATTTCAAAGGTTTTTCTTTCTTTATCCAGAATAACTAATCTCGTTTCTTTTACGGATTCTTTTAGATGCCAAGCACTTTTATCCTGAATAAAACTAACTTTCAATATATCTACATTGCTATTTGAATAATGAAAAAGTTCAGCATCAGTCTTGCCGATATAATCAACATCTTGTAGATTAAAAAGTTTTAAATAAATATCGCTAGCACCTAACCACCGTCCGTCTTTATCTTTTATACAAAGAAAATCAGGGAAGTGATTAATTAGCATTTGCGCATTAATTTGAAACGAGTCGGCGGGAATATTAATCGCAGAATAGCCATCGGACTCATATAAATCCAATGGGTCTCTTTTTGATGAATTATAATAAATAATCATCAATATAATCATGAATACACTATTTATTATCAGCAGGATATTTTCATAGTGTATTTCCATAAAAAATTCATTAATTGCTAAGTACGCTAAATTAGTACTCGCAAACAATAACGGTATCGCTATTAATATCTTAGACTTCATAACTCATTGACAGATCAGCAAAGTAGGGTGGGCAATGCTTTTTTGCCCACCAGAATAAGCGATAAAAGGTGGGCAGAAAGTCCTGTCCACCCTACACCGTTGAATTAAATACACATTCCAAGCTATCAACCCGCTGAAAGCCTCTAGGTAACGCGAGTCCGCGTTTAGCTCGGTTTGCTGTGTAGTGTTGTATATCTACTGATTTTAGGATAACAAAGCGTTTGCCTGAAATTACTTTTAAGGGGCATTTTTCCGCAATGGTAACGACGGCAATCACAGAATCTGTTTTACTCTCTAAATCAGCAACAGGGATTTGTATCAGCTTATTACCTTTGCCTTTTGTTAAGGCGGGTAATTCTGCTACTGGAAAAATTAATAAACGACCTTGTAGGGTAACAACGGCCAGAAAATCAGATTCATTCTGAATCCATGCCGGTTTTAATACTGTCGCACCCTCAGGTAGGGTAATAAGTAGTTTACCAGCTTTATTCTTACTGAATAATTCTTTTAGCTGAATTTTAAAGCCATAGCCATGACTGCTAGCCAACGCTATCCAATCATCAGGATCGCCGGCTAATAAATGCTGAAACGACGCGCCCGCAGGGGGATTAAGTCGCCCTGTTAACGGTTCACCTTGAGTTCTTGCCGAAGGTAAATCGTGTGTTGAAGTGCTGTAAGCCCGTCCTGTGGAATCGAGAATATAGACTTGTTGGGTTGAGCGACTTTCTACGGATTCCAGAAAACTATCACCTGAGCGATAATTTAAACTTTCGACATCAAAATCATGACCTTTAGCGGCGCGTATCCACCCTTTTTCTGACAGAATAACGGTGAGCGGTTCATTATTAATGAGTGCGGTGGTTTTTAATGCTTGCGCAGCTTGTCTTAAGACGATTGGCGAACGACGTTCATCACCGTATTGTTCACTGTCTTGGATAATTTCTTTTTTAATGAGGCGATTCAGCAAACTGGGTGATGCTAAGGTTTTTTCCAAGCTTGCGCGTTCTTTTTCCAGCGTATTTTGTTCACCCCGAATTTTGACTTCTTCCAGTTTCGCTAATTGGCGCAGTTTTATTTCCAGTATGGCTTCGGCTTGAATATCGCTCAACCCAAACCGTGTCATCAATTCAGTTTTCGGTTTATCTTCGTTACGAATAATGGCGATGACTTCATCAATATTGAGATAGGCAATCAATAAACCATCGAGAATATGCAGCCGTGCCAGTAACTTATCCAAACGGTATTGCAAACGGCGGCGTACGGTTTCAGTCCGAAACGCCAGCCATTCGACCAGAATTTCTCTGAGTCCTTTAACCTGCGGTCTGCCATCCATGCCTCGACATCAAGGCGTTTCGCTTTGGGAATGATTAATAAACGGGTGGGGTTTTCGTGGTCGGATTCATCGCGTAAATCGTCAATCATCGGCAATTTTTTCGCCAACATTTGTGCGCCGATTTGCTCCATGAGTTTAGAGCCTGATACTTGATGGGGCAGGGCAGTAATGACAATATTACCGTCTTCTAGCTCATAAATTGCGCGCATTTTTATTGAACCACCACCTGTGGCATACATTTTTTGTATGTCTTCGGTAGAGGTGATAATTTCGGCTTCGGTCGGATAATCAGGTGCTTTAATATGTTCAAACAGGGCTTCTAGCGAGCTGTCAGGATTATCTAGCAATTGTATACAGGCATTCGCCACTTCACGCAGATTATGTGGCGGTATATCAGTCGCCATACCGACTGCAATTCCCATCGTGCCATTAAGCAAAATATTCGGCAAACGGGCAGGTAATAACACGGGTTCTTGTAGCGTGGCATCAAAATTATCTGCCCATTCCACGGTACCTTGGGCTAATTCGCTTAATAAGGTATTGGCATAACCCGTTAAGCGTGATTCGGTATAACGCATGGCGGCAAAGGATTTCGGATCATCAGGCGAACCCCAGTTGCCTTGCCCATCCACTAACGGATAGCGATAAGAAAAATTCTGCGCCATTAATACCATTGCTTCATAACAAGCAGAATCACCGTGCGGATGATATTTACCCAATACGTCACCCACGGTTCTGGCGGATTTTTTATACTTAGCGGTCGCTGATAAACCCAGTTCAGACATGGCGTAAACAATACGCCGCTGCACGGGTTTTAAGCCATCGGCAATATGTGGCAATGCACGGTCGAGAATAACGTACATGGAATAATCCAAATACGCTTTCTCAGCAAAATCCTTTAACGGAATTTGTTCAAAATTTTCTTGTAGTCCCACTTAAAACTGTTCCTCTGATAGTTCAATCGCTAACAAACGTGTTTTCTGTAAATTTTCTTGGCGCAGTTGTTTACGCAATTCGGCTTCGGCGTAGTGTTGTTTTTCGGTATCGGTTTCTAATTGTAGTCTAGGCACTTCTATGGGCTTGCCATTCTCGTCCATTGCTACCATTGTGAAGTAACAAGAGGTGGT
>NQJH01000390.1 GCA_002256685.1 Methylococcaceae bacterium NSP1-2
GATCACCCGAAAGTAAATAGTGATGATTGCAGATTGGTTCATGCTGATTATCGTAATCCCAAATATAAACATTGCTTAACTTTCACGCCATCAGCAAAACCCTGATGATTAGCATCATTCAACGCGTCACAACCGCTAAAGTCACAGTCAATCAGCAAGACATTGGCTGTATAGACACGGGCATACTGGCTTTGGTTGCGGTGGAAAAAACCGACACGCAAAAACAGGCAGACCGCTTGCTAGAGCGAATTCTCAACTATCGAATTTTTGCGGATGAACAAGATCGTATGAATTTGAGCTTGCGGGATATTAACGGCGGCTTATTGCTAGTACCACAGTTCACCCTAGCGGCGAATACCGAAAAAGGCAATCGCCCTAGTTTTGTCTCCGCCGCGCCACCAGAGCATGGACGAGAACTGTTTGCTTACCTGCAACAGTTAGCAACCCGCACTCACCCAAATGTACAGTTTGGGCAGTTCGGCGCGGATATGCAGGTTGCGTTGATTAATAATGGACCGGTGACGTTTACGTTAAGAACTTAATAAGTTTAGACGGTTATAAAAATTGTGTTTCACCCATTCATTAGACCCCAGAAAATAACCCGCTAAGGTCAAGCTCGTGACCCACAAGCTCGCACCTAAAATACAAAACAAAATATATTTAGCGTATTTCATACTACCCGCACCCGCAACAAACGGCGCGACCGTGCGAATAATCGGCACAAAACGCGCCACAATCACCGCTTTACCACCGTGTTTATGGTAAAACTTTTCAGTTTCAGTCAGGTATTCGTGTTTGAAAAATAAAATCCGCTCGCGTTTTCTTATAATGCGACTAAAGTGTTTACCGACAAAGTAATTCACATTGTCACCCAACAACGCCGCGCCAATCAGCAACGGAATCAGGATTTGTAATTCCAGTTGTCCTGTTGATGAAGCCAATAGCCCGACCGCAAACAGCAAGGAATCACCCGGCAATATCGGCATAACAATCAGCCCTGTTTCGACAAAAATAATCAACGCAACGACGAGATAAGTCAGGGCTTGGTAATGGGTTAAAAAATCTTGCAACGTTGCTAAGGGGTCTTTAAGTAAGTGGAGTAAAAAGTTGATAATATCCATGATGAATGTCTGTTGTAGGGTACGCATTGCGTACCGACAAAATTAAAAACAAGGTAGATAAATGCGTCACTACCACTGAGTTAAGCATCAAGACATCCGAGGTTTTAAAAACCTCAAACTCGCTTGAACGCAGAGTTAGGAATCAGCATATTTGATCTGCGATTGCATGATTTCTATATCAAATCCAGATTCAAGCTCAAGAACGAACTTCGGCTCTGGCTCAAGCCCAATAACAGTTATTAGTGACCCAAACTGACCTGCGTGAGAACCAGCAACGATACGAACGTAGTCGTTGTGTTCAAACTGCACACCCTTTATAGGCGTATGGTTTAGAAATGCTTGAGCGATGTCTTGTGGTTGCACAATAACTCCTATTAAATTTCTTAGATTTATTCATGGCAGTAATAATACAATGCTATGTATCTTACAAAATCAAAAATTAATTTTCTGTAAATGATAATCCTGTTGCTGCACTTGCCATGACACATAAATCGCTTGCCCATCACTCACTAAAAACGGCGTATCAACGCCTTCAGCCGCTTGTGCTATTACTTCAGGTTTAGTCCACGTTTTACCTGCATCGCTGGATTTGATTAATTGCAGTACATTATTTTTACCATCAAATTCTTGCCAAACAATCGCGATTTGTTGCCCTAGGGTTTGCACATGTGGATGACTCGCGCCTGCACCACCAAAATTCATGGGTTCAGAAAAATGTTTACCCGCGTCAGTTGAATAGGCATAAAACAAGCCTTTTTTTGTATCGGCATTACTGAACCAGACTTCATGATAAACATCGGTGTCAGAAATAGCGAGACCCGGCCCATGATGTGGACACGCATCAATTTTCCAATTTTCTTGACCAACACGCTGCATATCGCTAGGCGTATTCCAATCGGTGAATTTAACGAGAGCATGATCGCGAATGCCACCATCAAAAATATGTCGCCAAGTAA
>NQJH01000173.1 GCA_002256685.1 Methylococcaceae bacterium NSP1-2
ATGTATTGCGTTTGTTTCGCCGTGAATGTGGGCAATTTACTAATGACGTGGTGCATGAGCGCATTATTGTGCAAGGCAAGATTAGTCGATTGAATACCCCCTTTTTACATGATGCCTTTGTGGATTTTGAAGAAGTATTACACAAAGTGAATACTTATTCTTCATTGGGTGCGACGTTACTGTATGAAAAAGGTGTA
Source organism: Methylococcaceae bacterium NSP1-2 (assembly GCA_002256685.1). Lineage (GTDB taxonomy): Bacteria > Pseudomonadota > Gammaproteobacteria > Methylococcales > Methylomonadaceae > UBA4132. The sequence continues at coordinate 198 of NQJH01000173.1, forward strand.
CGTTCTTCATTGCCTAAAGCCATTATGAAAGGGCTGTGGACATTTATTCGGACTTATTTTTTAAAAGCCGCATTTTTGGATGGGCAACAAGGCTTGATGCTGGCAATATCTAATGCCGAAGGTGCGTATTATAAATATGTTAAATTGTGGGCATTACAACACTTAAAAACCACGCAAAAATGAAACTAATCTCAGTCATCGTCACCACTTACAATTGGGCTGAAGCATTACGCCACTGTTTACTCAGTCTATACGCACAAACTGACAAAAATTTTGAAATCATTATTGCCGATGATGGTTCTAGCGCGGAAAATTTAGCGTTAACTCAACGCTATGGTGCGGACAGTCCTGTACCACTGCACACCGTTTATCATGAAGACCAAGGTTTCAGGGCTGGAACAATACGCAATAAAGCCGTTGCTCAAAGCCAAGGCGATTATTTACTGTTTCTGGATGGCGACTGTATTACTCGCCCTGATTTTATTGCCACGCATCGACGCTTAGCTGAGGCAGGTTATTTTGTCGCCGGTAATCGCGTGTTATTAAGCCAAGCGTTTACCCAAGAAGTCATGGCGAAAACGCTGTTACTGCATAAAAAATCGGCGTGTTATTTTCTTAAATGTCGTTTACAAGGCAAAATTAACCGCACGCTGCCGTTTTTAAAACTACCGTTAGGCTTTTTAAGAAAAATACAGCCGCAAAAATGGCAAAAAGCCATGACCTGTAATTTAGCCATCTGGCGCGAGGATTTTTTACAAGTCAATGGTTTTGATGAGTTATTTGAAGGCTGGGGTTATGAAGATTCAGATTTAGTTATTCGCTTAATTCATGCAGGCATTCGGCGTAAGGAAGGGCGGTTTGCCGCGCCTGTGCTGCATTGTTGGCATAGTCATAATGACCGCAGTCAACACGATGTCAATTACGCCCGCTTAATGGAACGCTTAGCAGATAAAGATTTTATATTCGCTAAAAAAGGCGTTTCCCAGTATCTTTAACAAGTAATATCCACGAAAAGCACGAAAGAGTTTTTCTCGTTCCCACTCGCCGCGTCACATGCCGGAGTAAAATAGCTTTAGCTATTTTCACGGCAATAGCTTTAGCTATTGGACTCCTTGCTTAAGACGCGCCGTGTGAACTAGGTAAATTTTCGTGGACAATATTTAATATCACTTAACAATACAAATGAAAAAAGAACTTAGCGGTAATGCAAAAATCTACAAACGATTATTGACCTACTTAGCCCCCCACCGCGCCCTGTTTATCGTTAGCATATTCGGCTTTTTAATTTATTCAGCGACACAACCCTTATTTGCGGCGTTGATTAAAAATATTATTAATACCTTACAAGGTCACTCCCGCGAGAAAATGTATCTGTTACCGATATGGTTCAGTGGTTTGATTGTAGTGCGTAGTATTGGGGCATTTTTGGGTAACTATTTTTTAGCCAAAGTGTCTTGTAATGTAGTACATCACTTGCGTTGTGAAATTTTTAATAAATACACCGAATTACCCACCGTCTATTTTGATGATAATAATAGCGGTCACATGATCTCGCGCATTACCAATAATGTCGGACAAGTTACCAATGCAGCAACTGATGCCATTCGTACCTTTGTCCGTGAAGGCTTAACGGCGGTAGGTTTATTGGCGTACTTGTTTTACAGTAACTGGCAATTGTCGTTAGTGTTTGTGTGTATTACGCCGATTATTGCTGTGTTAGTGGTGTATGTCAGTAAACGGCTACGCATTATCAGTAAACGTATTCAAGACTCTATCGGCGATATAACGCACATTACCTCAGAATTAGTCGGCGGCTATCGCGTAGTGCGTAGTTATGGCGGTGAAGAGTATGAGAAAAAACGCTTTTTAGATAGCAGTTTGTTTAATCGTCAACAGTCATTAAAACTATCAACGACTATCTCAATTCATACGCCCGTTTTGCAAATCATTATTGCCATTGCTTTGTCTGGATTGATGTATATGGCGTTGTTTTTTATGGAACAGTCCTCCACAGGTGCGTTTGTGGGTTATCTCACAGCGGCGTTTTTATTACCCAGACCGATACGCCAACTCAGTGATGCCAATAGCGATATTCAAAAAGGCATCGTTGCCGCTGAATCGCTGTTTGAAATTTTGGATGAAAAAGGCGAAATTGACGAAGGCGATTATGAAGTTGAGCGGTGTGTTGGTACGTTGGAATTTAAAAACTTAACCTTTCAATATGAAGGTACGCATGAACCCGCCTTAATAGACATTAGTTTTAAAGCCGAAGCAGGGCAAACTATCGCGTTAGTGGGTGCATCGGGTAGCGGTAAAAGCACTTTAGTTAGTTTAGTGTCACGTTTTTATAATCATAATAAGGGCGAAATACTGCTTGATGGCGTAGAAATTAGCCACTATAAACTGGCTAATTTACGCAAACAAATCGCCCTAGTAAATCAGCAAGTCACGTTATTTAACGACACAGTTTTCGATAATATCGCTTATGGCGCGTTGGCAGGTTCAAGTCGTGAAGCAGTAATAGCCGCCGCGATTGATGCCTATGCAATGGAATTTATCAGCAATATGGAGTTTGGTCTGGATACCGAAGCCACCTCAGCACTGGATACCGAATCCGAACGCTATATACAAGTTGCTTTGCAAAAATTCATGAGCAATCGTACTACGCTAGTCATCGCACATCGGTTATCAACCATTGAAAATGCTGACATTATTTTAGTGATGGAGCAGGGACGTATTGTCGAACGAGGTTCACATCACGCGTTGATTGAGAAAAAGGGTGTGTATGCTCGATTACATGCTATACAATTTAAAGAACAGCCTGAACCGGCTGATCTATAGTAGCATTCAGCGACCGTTCAGTTATGAATTGGAAAATTGCCGTTTTAATTTAAACATAAAGAGAACTTACCATGAATTTGATTTCTAAGAATCGTGTAACCACTCAACACAGTGGTCATTATTTAAAAGCCGCAGGTTTGTTGCTAACCGTTATGGTATCGGTTGGATTAACAACTGCCCATGCTGCACCTAAACAAAGAACAATATGGGTAGACCGTGAAGGTTATCTTGCCGACCCTAGTGACACAGCAGATTGCGAAGATCAAGCCAACACAGGCGATGATGCCCCAGCAGGTACTGATGCGTTGAGCATTATTAAAAACGTAGCCACTAAAGCCTTGATTCCACCCACTCAAATTGATGGTTGTATGCAGGGCAAAGGCTATCTAAAAAAAGTCGTCACAGGTAGCAAATTACCACCGACTAGACCTTCTGGCTATCAGCAACCACAACAGGGCTATCCTCAGCAGCAACAAGGCAACCCACAACAGGGTTATCCTCAGCAACAAGGCTACCCACAACAGCAAAATTATCCTCAGCAGCAACAAAGCTACCCGCAACAGCAGGGTTATCCTCAGCAACAAGGTTACCCGCAACAACAGGGCTATCCTCAGCAACAAAACTACCCACAACAACCACAAACTTATCCGCCAAAATATCGTTAAGATAAGATTGGTAAGTTGGGTTGGCTATCGCCAGCCCAACCGACATCTCGACACACTACCAATTTTTAAATGAGTCGTTATAGTGGATAAACAAAAAATTGAAGTCTATTACAACTCGGCGTGTCCAGTTTGCAACGCAGGGATAGAATCGCAAAAAGGTAAAATGAAAGACTGTTCTATAGACTGGAAGGATGTTCATTCCGATTATTCGTTGGTTAATAACATTGATTCTGAACTTGAGTTTGTGCGTGAACGCCTGCATTTGGTAAATGCCGAAGGCAAACTTCTCGTAGGTTTTGATGCTTTTCTGGAAATTTGGCGACATTCTCCAAAAGAACAGGGGAAAGTTAAGTTTTTCGGTTTACCCATCATTCGTCAAATAAGTACAATTTTTTATAATACCTTTGCGGCTGTCTTGTATAAATGGAATAAGGCAAAAAAACATTGGTGATCCAAGCCAAGTAAGTACACATCTCCCCTATAGTTTGAATGTGTTCGGTACGCAATTCGTAGCCGACAAACCCATCACCCCCGCACCAATCACACACAACACCCCTCACTCCCCCGCGATAATGATAAAATAAAGCCATTATAAAAATGCGCCAGCGGAGACAAGGTATTGAAATCCTTTATAGACGAGCTTGAACAGCATCGTGAAACAATGAATAACTTAGCCAGTTGTAACGGTGTGATTGAAGCAGCCGCTGAGTTGCTGATTAATACGCTACAACAAGGCGGAAAAATTTTACTGTGTGGCAATGGCGGGAGTGCCGCTGATTGTCAGCATATCGCGGCAGAATTTGTGGTGCGTTATGAGAAAAAACGGCGGGCATTAGCGGCAATTGCATTAACTACTGACAGTTCAATTTTAACCGCTCATGCCAATGATTTTGATTTTGACACGGTGTTTTCCCGCCAAGTTGAAGCCCTCGGTAATGCAAACGATTGTTTGATTGCTATATCCACATCAGGCAACAGCGGCAATGTGTTAAAAGCAGTAACAGCGGCACGCGCTAAAGGCATGAGCGTGATTGCTTTAACAGGCGGCACGGGTGGTGATTTGCTTGAACATGCAACGCTGGCGGTGATTGTACCTTCGACGGTAACAGCCCGTATTCAAGAAGCCCATATTTTAATCGGTCACTATTGGTGTGGCGTGGTTGAGGAGAGATTAAGTGTTAGCGATAACGCCTGAGTTTAATAAAGCACGGATTTTAGTCATTGGCGATTTAATGCTGGATCGTTATTGGTCTGGGACTGCTGCGCGGATTTCCCCCGAAGCACCTGTGCCTGTGGTGCGGGTTAAAAGTACCGAAGAGCGCGTCGGCGGTGCGGGTAATGTGGCGTTAAATATTGCCAAGTTAGGCGGTCAAGTCACGTTGCTGGGTGTAGTTGGTAACGATGCGGAAGGTGAAACCCTCAAGCAAATATTAGAAGCCCAAAAGGTAGCGTGTGATTTTGTGGTTGAAGAAGCAATTCGCACAATTTGTAAATTACGCATCATGGCGCAACATCAACAACTCATACGCGTGGATTTTGAAGAGCCAACGCTGCATTTTGACCACGCCGCGTTATTAACACGCTTAAAACAGCATCTGCCCGCACACGATGTGATTGTGTTTTCTGATTATGGCAAAGGCACGTTAGCCGATGTCGCGGATTATATTCAACTGGCTAAAAATCAAGGACTAACAACGCTGGTTGATCCTAAAGGCGTTGATTATCAGCGTTATAGTCATGCCGATATACTCACGCCAAATTTAACCGAATTACATGCGGTGGTCGGTGTCTGTTATGACGAAGCCGCATTGCTGGCAAAAGCTCGCCATTTATTACAACAACACGCAATTCCCACTCTGTTATTAACACGCGGCGAAGCGGGCATGACCTTAATACAAGACGAACAAGTGCATTCACTACCCGCCGAAGCGAAAGATGTATTTGATGTGACAGGGGCAGGCGATACCGTAATTGCGGTGATGGCATTAAGTATTGCCATTCAAAAACCATTGACCGAAGCCATGTATTTAGCCAACTTAGCCGCCGGTATCGTGGTTGGTAAATTGGGTACATCAACCGTTTCCATGCTGGAACTGACCCGTGCCATGCACGGCGAACGTGATTCTGCGTTTGGTGTGGTGTCCGAAGACGAGTTAGTCCATTTGATTGCAGGCGCGAAAGCTCACGATGAACGTGTCATTATGACTAACGGTTGTTTTGATTTACTCCATGCGGGACATGTTACTTATTTACAGCAAGCCCGTGCCTTGGGTGATAGATTAATCGTCGCGGTCAATTCCGATGCCTCGGTTAAACAATTAAAAGGCGAATCCCGCCCGATTAACGGCTTACAAGAACGCATGACGGTCTTATCCGCTTTAGCGTGTGTAGATTGGGTAGTGGCATTTGAAGAAGACACACCCGAACGTTTGTATTGCCGCTTATTACCTGATGTGATTGTGAAAGGCGGTGATTACACACCCGATCAAGTCGCAGGCGCGGAGTGCGTTATTAAAGCTGGCGGCGAAGTAAAAATTTTATCGTTTGTTGATGGGCAATCAACAACGCGCATGATTAACAAAGCGAGGGCAGGGGAATGATTATAGTCACAGGTGGTGCGGGTTTTATTGGTAGCAATTTAATTCGCGCCCTTAATGAACGCGGTATAAGCAATATTCTATTAGTCGATAACTTAGAAAATGGGCGCAAAATGCTCAATATCGCTGATTTGAATATCGCCGATTACATGGATAAAGCGGAGTTTCTGGAAAACATTACCCTGCCAAAATTTTTAAATAAAGTACGCGCGGTGTTTCATCAAGGCGCGTGTTCGGCAACTACCGAATGGAATGGTCAGTATGTGATGCAGAATAACTACGAATATTCCAAGCGCGTACTGCAAGCCTGTATCGCTAAAAATATCGCTTTTATTTATGCGTCATCTGCCTCGGTGTATGGCAATGGTGAACAGGGCTTTCGTGTTGAACGGGAGTGTGAGCATCCCATTAATATGTACGCCTATTCAAAATTCCAATTCGATCAATATGTGCGGTCTTTATTGCCTGAAACCAAAAGCCCGATTGTCGGCTTTCGTTATTTCAACGTCTATGGTCCAAGAGAACAACACAAAGGCGCGATGAGTAGCACCCCGTTTCACTTTAATCAGCAAGTCATTGAGCATCAACAAGTGCGCTTATTTGCAGGTTGTGATGGCTTTGCCGATGGTGAACAGCAACGGGATTTTATTCATGTTGATGATGTGGTGGCGGTTAATTTATGGTTTTTAGACCATCCAGAACAACGTGGTATTTTTAATGTCGGCACTGGACGCGCTGAAACTTTTAATAGCATGGCTAAAGCGGTTATTGATTGGCATAAAAAGGGCGAAATTCACTATATTCCGTTTCCAGAGCATTTAAAAGGCGCGTATCAAAGCTACACCCAAGCCGATATTTCAGGTTTAAGAGCCGCTGGTTATGATCACGAGTTTTTGACGGTTCAACAAGGTGTGGCGCGGTATTTAGATTGGTTGAATCGGAGTTCAATCGCTTCAACGCGGTAGGCGTTAAAAATA
>NQJH01000391.1 GCA_002256685.1 Methylococcaceae bacterium NSP1-2
ACCATGAAAGTTAAGACGGCAATTTTAAATGACCCCATACTTAACGCGTCTCATATTGAAGTGACTACGGTTAATGGTGTAGTCAAATTGAGCGGCACAGTGGACTCCGAACAAAGCATCGGCAGAGCGATGGAGGTGGCCAATAGCCAGAAGAATGTGAAGTCAGTGCAAAATGCCCTGGTTGTAAAGGAAGGTGCACCAACCCTATAATCATGGTTTATTCAAGCCATTATTGCCCCATCCTCGGTGGGTTGATTTCTCAGCGGCTTACCGCAATTGCCTGAACCACAATTTTGATGTAAACAATATAGTTTCTGTTTCGTTGATACGATATACCGTTTTATCGGGGCAATTTCAGACAATGCACTGCGCAATGCGAAGCAGGACTTCCCGCCGGGGTCTTCTTTAGTCACTGAAGTGGCGGAGCAGTTTTATAAAAATAAAGTGGAATATTTCGGTGTGGGGGCGCATTTTTATTTCAAATGAAGATATAGTAATTAATGTTCGTGTCATTAAAAACGAACATTAGGCCGACACATGGAAGTGCTCGCATTTTCAACAATAATAAGTCATTGAAAATTCAGTCATTAAATATAGAGTTTCCTAATTCCGGATAGAAGCAAATTAGACGCAGCTCAGGATTTTGTGCCAGAATGTTGATCAGTCCTCTCCGAGACCTCTAACCCCCAGGAGTGATAAAGATGCGCCGTCTGCAAATAAAGCATGTAACTACTTACCAATACTCTGAAAGCGTAACCCTGCTGCCGCACAAATTGCTCTTGCGTCCCCGAGAAGGGCACGACATACGTATCGAATCAGCTGAGCTGATAATTTCTCCTGCTTACCAACTGCAATGGCAGCGCGACGTGTACGACAATGCTGTGGCCCAAGCGACCTTTACTGAATTGGGCAGCCAGCTCTCTATCGAAAGCCGGGTTTTGATTCAGCACTATGATGACCAACCCCTAGATTTCCTGGTGGCGGATTATGCGGTGTTGTTTCCCTTTCAGTACGATGCTGCCGAGCGCGCTGATTTGGGGCCTTATCTGTCAGCGATCTTTGAACAAGACCGACTGCTGCTGAGTTCGTGGATGCAGCAGTTCTGGCAGTCCGGTCAAGTAGTGGAAACCTATCTCTTGCTGGAATGGATCAATAAAGCGATCGCGACAGGATTCACCTATCAACAGCGTGAGGAACCGGGCGTTCAGTCACCGGCGACCACTTTAACCTGCCGCGCAGGCTCCTGTCGTGATTTTGCTACTTTGTTCATCGAGGCCTGTCGTTCTTTGGGGTTGGCTGCGCGCTTTGTCAGTGGCTACCTGTACTCGTCCACACTCCCGCAAGGCCAGGGCGCAACCCATGCCTGGTCGGAAGTTTACCTGCCCGGCGCCGGTTGGAAAGGTTTCGACTCGACGACCGGCCAAGTGGTCGGTAACGACCACATCACTGTGGCTGTGAGCCGGCATCCTGAATCGGTGCCCCCTGTATCCGGCTCGTTTCAAGCCGTCACCTCCCAATCTCCCGTCATGTACGTGGTGGTGGAGGTTGCTGAAATCTGAGTTAGCGCCGGATAGACCGTTCTATCTCACCGGCAAGACTTGGCTATCTGGTTTAGCTAGGTTTGCCTATTATTAACCAGATACTCTCAAATAATTTTTACAGGAAATGAATATGAAACTTACTAACATGAAACGGAAATTTCCGTCTTCTTGTCCGAAACAGATGCGGATGCATCAATAAAACTGACAAGAGCCAGTACCCATTGGCTAAGGCATATGCAGATAAGGATGCAAGACATAGTGCATTTAGCCCACAAGTCTTGATCAACAGCGAAATGCCTAGCCAGATTCAATAGGGTCATCTGACGCGGTTTTCCATCGACGTTGGCTAGCTACCAAGCGATAGGTGTAGTAACGTTCGCCCGTGGACGAGTTGTTGGTATGAGTTCGACGGATAAACATGACGCAAAAAATAGCGCAGTCTGGAAAAATCCGCAATAGGGCGTGTGGACTATTATGGCCCTACAAAATGCCAAAAAACCAAGTCGAAACGCACAACAAGTCGGCCGATCCTCAATCCTGTTACAAACGGATTTCACCGCGTGAAGGGGCAATTACGGCTTTAATCATGCTGGGAAAATCCAGTAAACCCATAGCGGGAATGTTGAAACACACTCTCAGAACAGCAGTCATTTGCCGGACGCATCTAGCAGAATTGATGGTAATTTAGGATACGTTCCTCCGGCTCGCTTTACTCTGTTGTTCAACTTACAGTCCCATTTATTTTTCAGTCGAAAATGTCGTTTATAAAAATCTATCGCTGGCTAATTAAGTGATGTTTTTTGAATAGAGTGCGTGAAATTGCGAGATTTCTTATGCTACCCTTGTAAGGGGGAGGTTAGTATCCTTTTTCACCCCTATCAAAATAGTGGGGTTAAACGTGGGGCCGGTAGCCGTAGACGCCCGACCGAGGTCGCCGAAGTCAGGTCAGGGTGCGGGGCGGAGATCGTCCAAACAACTTG
>NQJH01000392.1 GCA_002256685.1 Methylococcaceae bacterium NSP1-2
AGCAATTATTGGCGAACTCATTAGCGCAACTGGCACACACTGAACAATTGTTTTCTCTCGATGTTTCGATTGAACGGACTTATTTTGTCAAAGAATTAACGAAAGAACTTATTCAAGGTTATGACGAATTAATTAATGGTCTTGATAAAACTAAGTTGGAATTAATAGCCGAAACCAATCCCGAATTCCACGAACGGCGCAATCGTTTTCTTAATCATTTGATGGCACGGTTTGGCGAACAATTCGGTGAATATGCGTTGTTATTGACTAACTTTCAGGGTCAACAAGTCGCGCTTGACCGTTTAATAGAAGATAAAATTTCTTTTCTCAAAGCCTATCCGTTGATTAGTCATGACCGAAGCAAAGCCTTTAACTATAAAGAAAATCCCTCCGCGCCGACTAATTTTTCAGGGCTAAAAAAACGGGTCAGTTTATTATTAGGTTATCCCGATTTGGTTTTTTCGAAGCTAATAATAGGCGCAACTTACAAACAAAATAAAATCGAATTTCCATTAAAAGATGGCAACAGTCGTGTTTGGCTGGAAGCAGAAAGTGGTGTGACCGCACAAAATTTTACCGATGTAATGGAACTGATGATTCAGCTTGATGCTTATACAATCGTCGCTGAATCCAGCCAGTTTCATCTCAAACTGAAAGATAAAGCTGATAATCCTCTCGCCCACTATCCCGTGTTATTTAACACAAAAGTAGACGCTGAAACGTTTAGGGATGAATTGATAGGCTGGGCTGCCAATGAACGCACCCTTGTTGTTGAGCATTTATTATTAAGACCAAAGTTTGCAGGTGATGCGTTGTATCCTGTTTGTGCGGATGAAGCTTGTAGTTTTTGTGGTGATGAAGACCCGTATTCGTTCCGTTTAACGTTTGTGATGGCTGGCTGGACGGCACCTTATAACACTAACCTAGAGCTACGGCGTTTCGCTGACCGTACTATTCGCCAAGAAACGCCCGCCCATTTGCTGGCGAAAATTTGCTGGGTAGATAACACTGGCTTTGAACCTAATCCCTGTGGCGAACCAATTTTGGCAATCATTGCAGAATTGCTGGAAGCAGACTCCAATACGGCTTATAGCCGCGAACAAGCCTGTGATTGTGCGTGGACAGTCTTTAATAAATACAGTGAATTGTTTAAGCCGTGGTTCGATGAGCGTAAGACCAATCATTGGCTAAAAACTACTTGGGAATTAAAAATTACTGATCTTTTTAAAGACATCAAAAAAACAGATTTTGATTGTACTCAGTCAATGTCAGACGCTACTTGGGATAATATTCATGCAGAACTGTTGACTTATTTTACCGATATTGCTTTGCATGGCTGGCAGTTTGAACGCTTTGAAGAAGCATTTAGTCAATGGCTAGATGCAAATGCCAACATTGATTGGACAGAAGTTCATTTGCAAGAACGGGTATTGGCTATTTTGGAAGCAGGGCTTGATCCAACTAAACCGACTCCGCTTAAAAAAGAGCTATGTGACTGCGTTGCCAACATACTCGGCGATTATGGGAATAAGTTCTATCAATGGATGCAGACCAACATAGCGGCTGGTTTGTCTTGGCAAGATTTTGGCACGCTACCAACGCCAGTCATAAGCAACTGTAACAATGTACCGCTGTCCAATACGACAAAACAAAACATAAGCGCATTATTAGTGGGTGAACAAGGCTTATCGAAGTCTCTTACCGCTTATGGATAGTTGTCGATTTGCTTAGCCAACTACGCAATACCTATCCGGGTGCAACTTTACATGACTGTGATGACGGCAGTGACCAAAATCCAGTACGGCTGGGCAGTACCGCATTGGGCAACTATCCGCTGCGCTCGTCCGCCACCTGAAACTTACTATAACGGTGATTTCGCTATGAAACCTACACAAGATAAATATCCTTTCTTTGAAGCCAACCAAGTGTTGACCAATGCGCATTTGAATCAGGCTGTTGATTATTTGGATGAGCAAGAGCGTCTGACCCGCGCTAATCTGATTGGCATCGGTATCGTGTGCGGTTTGGAGATTAGCGTTGATACGACAACATCGACCATCACTGTTACTAAGGGCTGCGGTATTAGCTCAGAAGGCTATCTTATCGTTCAACCCAGCACTATTATTTTGGGACGCTACAAAGATTATGTACTACCCGAAGAGAAAGAGGGCGGCAAATACGCCGCGTTTCTTAAAGCGGATAAAAGCCAATACCCGTTGTTAGAACTTGTTGAAGATAATGAAAACAACAAAGTTGGCTCGAATTTATTAACCGCGTCTGTATTAAATGACAAAGCGGTGTAAATCGTTTTGTGTAACTATAACCCATCACCACGA
>NQJH01000174.1 GCA_002256685.1 Methylococcaceae bacterium NSP1-2
CGACTCAGTAACCAAAGTTTAGTTGCGGCGAACCATTTCGGTTCTTGCCATTGAATAACACCAAATATCCCTCCTAATGCTTTTAGAATGGTATTAAAAAAAACGCTCAGAAGTTCGATAAACTTTGTCATTGGGCTACTCGTAAAGGTTGATACTGCTATTCTTAATAGTTATATGCTTTTTTCGTGACGTTTTAAATAGCGATGTGAAAATTTTTGTAGGCTAGATACTGCGTCACTGCCATTTAATTAGGACAAAAACCATGACAAGAAATGCGAACATTTATGATATTTGTGATCGACCTGTTCTTGAAGGAGACTGCCCTACTGAATCAGGGCGCAATCTTCGGTTTATCTATAAGAAGCTGATTGGACACCCCGCTGTGAAATATTTACTGTTAAATTGGTGCCGACATCCTGCACTGAACGTAACAGAAATATCTGTCTATCAAGCAATGATGCACCAAGCTATGCAGGCAAGCCCCGATAATTGGCAAGATGCGCAGTGGATAGCAACAACTTTTCGCCCGTTGGCGCAACTGCTTGATAGCATTGAAAATCCCCGTTGGCAACAACGCGAAAAAGTTGAGCGAGTCACTGTCGAACTGACGCAAACGGAAGTGCAGACCCTAATTGATAACTGTCTGCATGATATTTTTCGCGTGTGGGATAAAGATAAAAAAGACCCTTGGTTTCCAGTCGCGGCGCAGGTTGAGTTATCGGGCGATGACCACATGAACGGTAACAGCTTTATCAATGTGTTACAGGGCGTGGGGTCAATTGAATATAAAAATATCACCCTGTTGTTTGCGTTAATACGTTGCTTTTTAATGACCAATCCACGTTTGCTTAGATTAACCCGCAGACCTTATACGGGTATTTCTGAACCGATGACCGCCTCTTTTACTTGGCTTTGGCACAGAATTGGCTTTTCAGATGTGAACTTTTTCGAGCATCTTCTGGTATTTTTAGACGCCGACGCTACGCGAAAACAGCATTATGAACGTATTGTCCCAATTTTAGAGAATTTGCTACGCTATTGTGTGTGTACCAGTCGGGAGTGGCTGGAAACACCCAATAATCACATTAAGCACCCTGCAATCACCTGTTTACCGAAAGATGCTGATGGCAAACCATTGTGCAGGCTTTCAAAAGAAACGTGGCAAAAGAAACAGTGTCTCGGTTTTGGTGATTACGTTCCCGATACCGATACCACGTTTCTCACCTTGGCGATGGCGAGAAAGTGGCTGGATTTTGTGCAGAAAGAACAGTTGTCAGTGGATAAAGTGCTGCTTGAAGAATGCGAATCAATGTTGGCTTATCCTTGGGTGGAAATTATTAGCGAGTATCAGGTCGGTGGTAATTACGCCTCAAATCCACCCACCATTCAAATCACCAAACCGCTAGATTATGAAGGTGCAGTACCCATCTGGTTCGATAAAACCTTCAAGAAATCCGATGGGCGGTTAATCCGCGACATGCTGGGTAACGAGATTTGCCCCGGCCATAACATGGACATCCTAGATTCTATTCTGCTTAATCGAAAACAGTGGCGGGCTTTAGAAGGTGAAAACCTGAGTTTTTTACATCGGCTAATCGATTTTCATTATCGCGCTTTTGTTAGCGGTAATTTCCGTCATGAAACTGCCTTAAAGTATTATTTGCCCGAAATTTATACCTATTATCTGGGGCGCATGTATCAGACTTATCGCACACTCAGTGAGTCAGAAAAACGTATTCTTGACCTAGAACAAAAAATTGAGCGTATGCGCCAGATTGCCCTACAGTATTGCAAAGACGAGTTAATCGGCTATTCCCTGAATGCTTTCGATGCCGCGCTGGCAGTCTCCGCGCTGGTGCTGTTGGAGTATGAACCAAAACACGATGGCGTGATTGCCACTGGTCTTAAAGTAATGCGTACAGCAGCAGGAGAAGGCAAACACGGACATCCTTACCGTGCTTATGAATGGAACCGTATGCGTCACCCCACCCGAATTTTGATTGGTAGCGAAGTTTCAACCTCATTATTTGTGCTGAGAGCGTGCAGTGAAGCTATGCGTTATCTTTATTAAAGGTAATCTCAAACGCGAACAGTTTCTGATTTTTGAGCTGTGAGCTTGTCGAATAGTCGAAGGTTGACATCCTCCCCCAGCTAAAGCAGGGGGATTCCTACAGTAAGATAGGATGGGCTGAGGTACGAAGCCCATCAATCGTGAGCCAACTTAAAATATTGGTAGTGGTAAGAATTGAGTAATTCACGCCATTCGACAAGCTCATGACAGATTCCCAAGAAACAGCTTTTTATATAATTAAAATATAAAAATTGCATCAACAGCGGCTGTTTCTTATTAACACCTTGTCACTTGCGTGGGGCTTAGTTTGTGCAGGGTGAGAGGAAATTGTTATAAAAACTATTTTTCAGTCTTCGGTTTATCAGATGATGGAGCGGGAGCAGGAACGGCGGCAGGAATAGAGGGAAGCGTAGAATCAACTCCAGGCGCAACGGTTTTGGCTTCTTTTTGTGCTATTTTTTCGCGTCTAGTTCCTTCGCCATACAGAGTGAGGGCAATCATTACAAGAACCGTTGTTATAATCAGAATCAAAAATCTGTCAGGTTTAATCGTGAATTTGTCGGGTTTCTTCATGCTGTGTTCAATATTGAGTTTGTCTGATTTTTTCAAAAAGAATAAAGGCCATTGAGGATTGTACATGCCGACAAGAAAAAAGAGCAGTGTCCACATACCTAAGTCAAAAGCGTAAGTTACCATTTATATTTACCTATACTGTTAATGTTGATTTGAGTAGATTATCATTGAGTTGCTGTTTACAACACAGCGTCTATTTTAGCGGTTTTGTTTTATTGAAGTCGGTTTTATTGTTTTAAATCAGGGTACACACTGTGCCGTTGTTGTCTAAAAATTAGGGGGCTTTATGGGTGGTTTTGTTATTGTATTATTAATTTTTGCTGTTGTACTGGTGTTTATGAGTGTGAAATCCGTGCCTCAGGGTATGGAATATACGGTGCAACGTTTTGGACGCTATACCAATACCCTATCACCAGGGTTAAACATTATCGTGCCAATTATTGATAGCATCGGTCATAAAATGGTGATGATGGAGCAAGTGATGGATGTGCCTTCGCAAGAAGTCATTACCAAAGATAATGCGATGGTGACGGTCGATGGGGTTATTTTTTATCAAGTCATGGATGCCGCTAAAGCCGCTTATGAAGTCAGTCAATTAAATTGGGCGATTTTAAATTTGGTGATGACTAACATTCGTACGGTAATGGGTTCGATGGATTTAGATGAATTATTGTCACGCCGTGATGATATTAATGCGCGTATTTTGAATGTCGTCGATGATGCCACGACACCGTGGGGCATTAAAGTCACCCGTATTGAAATCAAAGACATTGCGCCACCTAAAGATTTAGTCGAAGCAATGGGCAGACAAATGAAAGCCGAACGTTTAAAACGCGCCTCTATTCTCGAAGCGGAAGGTTTACGGCAAGCCGAAATTTTACGCGCTGAAGGCGCACAACAAGCGGCTATTTTAGAAGCCGAAGGGCGCAAAGAAGCCTCTTACCGCGATGCCGATGCGCGTGAACGCTTAGCCCAAGCCGAAGCCCGCGCTACATTAATGGTGTCAGAAGCGATTAGTAAAGGCGATGTACAAGCGATTAATTATTTTGTCGCCCTCAAATACATTGATGCGTTGAAAGGTATTGCTACCGCTGATAACAGCAAACTAGTTTTTATGCCGTTAGATTCATCTAGTGTTATCGGTGCAATTGGCGGTATCGGTGAATTAGCAAAAGAAGCCATGAGTAGCAGAGTGAAGTCATGACAGAAATAGCCTTAGTTTTTTGGCATTGGTGGGTATTAGCGGTTATTTGTTTGGTAATAGAAATATTAATGCCCGCGTTTTTCTTTTTATGGATGGCGGTGTCTGGGTTAATCACAGGCATTATCGCTTGGCTAATTCCTAGCATAAGTGCAGATGGTCAGATACTGATTTTTTCCGTACTCACGATTGCGACTATTACCGCGTGGCGAATTTTTGGCAAAAAATACGTTATTAAAACAGATCAGCCGTTATTGAATAGACGTGGCTCACAATATGTCGGTCGGGTGTTTAATTTACACGAAGCCATTGAAAATGGTGAGGGTAAAATAAAAGTCGATGACACTATCTGGAAAGTACACGGCGAAGACTGCGATATTCATAGCAAAGTCAAAGTGATTGCTAGTCGTGGCACGGTGTTTGATGTGGAAAAAGTGCTGTAATAATCTGAATATAGACCTTTCAGGTTTTTAAAACCTAAAAGGTCTTTGTTACTGCAACACGCTATATAAAAACGGTAGCGTTATTAAACTCAACAGCGTCGTAACCGTCACCACCATCGCGTACAACGAACTATCCAAGCGATAACGATCACACCACACCACGCCTAACAACATACTGGGCATTGCCATATCCATCACCGCTGCCGCTTTATAATGGCTCGCCATCGTCAAATGCCCAACCAGCAACATGGCAAACACAGGCATTAACAGCATTTTTATCAATACAACTGGCAACACATAACGCACATTATGCAACGTTAAGGCAGACCAACTTAACGCCAATCCCAAAGAAAATAACATCAATGGCACTACCGCTACCGATAATTTTT
>NQJH01000175.1 GCA_002256685.1 Methylococcaceae bacterium NSP1-2
GCGCGAGAATTAGCATACCGAGAAGCTCAACGTAATCCTGATATTCAAGAAGTCAGATTGAATGGTGTTTATTTATCCATACTGTTTAAAGGTGGGACTCGTGGATTTAGAGGTTCGGTTCGGTTGGATGAACCTGGTACGCCTATTGACGGTGCTGGAAATAGTATGCCATCTGTACTTCCCGAAAAATATAAAGCTTTAGGTAACGATAAATTGCTAATTTTTGCACCTGGTTACAATGATACCGAACGCCAAAATAAGATTGCGGATGAGGCAAAAGCCCGCTTTTTAGGTTTGTACTCCAGCACAGCACACTTAATTACTTAAGTCGTTTTTTAAGAACAGCTATACGGCTATCAGTGAGGCGGGTACGGCATGAGTCATAAAAGCCGCTCCATCCTGTACCCTGCATATCAGCAGTTTCAGTCTCACAGGTTTTATCACGATGCGAAATCCATCTTAACTCGTCTTTAGTAAGTACTTTCTTTTCAGTAGCCGTCAGTTTGCTACGAAGTTGTTGATAGGTCTTGTTCAATTTGGCATCGGCAGCTTGAAAGCCTAGACCTGCACAGTAGTTCTGCATTGGTGTGGCTGTTTCTAATGGGTCGCATTCGGATTCCAGTCCTTCTGCTGCTAAAGATAAAGAGCTTAGCGTTAAACAAGCAACGGAAATAACTATTTTGAATGTGTGCTTCATAGTAATTAAGTAAATTAGATTAACAGGCAAAAAAAAGGGAGCTTTAAGCTCCCTTTTTTGTTTATCAGTGAGTTACTCTTCGTGACTTAACTTACCATGGCATTGCTTGAACTTCTTGCCTGAACCACAAGGACAAGGATCGTTACGTCCTATTTTATGGGCTTCACGAACAAACGGATGCTCCGATTCGTCGTCTTCATGCTCTTCGTCATTTTCAGTCGCTAGTAATGATTGCTCATAGGCATCTAGCGTCGGTGCGGGTGCGTGGTCGAAGTGCATTTCTCTAGGGGCTTGTTGTTGCTCATCCAGCTCCTGTACCTCTTTCGTATTTGATGTCTTCCAGCAACGTGGTGAACATTTCAAAGGCTTCACGTTTGTATTCTTGCTTGGGGTCTTTTTGTGCGTAACCGCGTAAATAGATACCTTGACGCAAATAATCCATTGCTAACAAATGTTCTTTCCAACTGTTGTCCAACACTTGCATCATCACTGATTTTTCAAAATGTTGTAACACCGATTTGCCGCCAGCAATTTGCTCTTCTTTTTCGCGGTGATTTTGTTCAAGAATGTCGATAATACGATGGCGTAGTGCCTCTTCTGACAGATTGTGATTGTCATCGAGCATTTTCTGTACAGCAACTTCAACATTAAATTCATGCTGTAAATGCTCTTCTAAGCCTTTAATATCCCACTGTTCCACCATTGTTTTAGCAGGAATGTATTGGGTAATGACATTGTTGACCACATCGGCGCGTATTGCACTGATAATGTCAGAAATTTCTTCTGCTGCCATCAGTTCATTCCGTTGTGCGTAAATGACTTTACGTTGATCATTTGCCACGTCGTCATACGCTAGAATTTCTTTACGCACATCAAAGTTACGCGCTTCAACTTTACGTTGCGCATTTTCAATGGAACGCGTGACCCAAGGATGTTCAATGGCTTCACCGTTGCCCATACCGAGTTTCTGCATTAAACCTGCAACCCGCTCAGAGGCAAAAATACGCATTAAGTCATCTTGTAGCGATAAGTAGAAACGCGTAGAACCAGGATCGCCTTGACGACCTGAACGCCCTCTTAATTGGTTATCGATACGACGCGATTCATGACGTTCTGAACCGATAACATGCAAACCACCACTTGCAATAACTTTATTATGTCTATCTAACCACGCGCCGCGTACACGCGCTTTGTCTTCGTCACTGGCATCTTCACCTAGAGCTTTTAATTCCGCTTCTAAATTACCACCCAGTACAATGTCAGTGCCTCGACCTGCCATGTTAGTGGCAATCGTTACGGCATAGGGCATACCTGCTTGTTCAACAATATGAGCTTCGCGTTCATGTTGTTTTGCATTGAGAACTTCATGTTTAACGCCCTGCGCTTGCAATAATGCAGACAGGCGTTCAGAATTTTCAATGGAAGTTGTTCCCACTAACACAGGCTGTCCGCGTGTCACACATTTTTTAATATCATCGGCAACGGCTTGATATTTTTCATCGGTAGTGAGGAAAATCACATCACCTAAATCTCGACGAATCATATCGCGATGAGTCGGGATAATGACCACTTCCAAACCGTAAATTGAATTTAATTCGAAGGCTTCGGTATCCGCTGTTCCTGTCATACCTGACAGTTTTTCGTATAAACGGAAATAATTTTGGAAAGTGATAGAGGCTAAGGTTTGGTTTTCATTATTAATCGTCACGCCTTCTTTGGCTTCGATGGCTTGATGCAGCCCTTCTGACCAACGACGACCGGGCATAACACGACCCGTAAATTCGTCAACAATAATCACTTCATTATCGGCAACAATATAATCCACATCTCTTTTGAATAAGGCATGAGCGCGTAATGACGCATTCAAATAGTGCATTAAGCGAATATTTGCCGCGCTGTATAAGCTAGTGCCTTCTACCATTAAGCCATGTTCAACCATTAAGCGTTCAACGTGTTCATGACCTGATTCAGTGAGATAAGCTTGGCGGACTTTTTCATCAATGATGTAGTCACCGACTTCGCCGACGGTATTGCCTTCTTTATCATTTTCTTTTTCTTGTTTCTTCAGAAAAGGAATAATGCCGTTAGCTTTAATATAAACTTCGGTACTTTCTTCGGTAGGACCCGAAATAATCAGCGGCGTGCGGGCTTCGTCAATCAGGATTGAATCGACTTCATCGACGATAGCAAAACTTAAATCACGTTGGACTTTTTGCTCCAACGTGTATTCCATATTGTCACGCAAATAATCAAAACCAAATTCGTTATTTGTTCCATAAGTAATATCGGCAGCGTAGGCTTGGCGGCGTTCGCTTTTATCCATTTGGCTGATAATGACCCCTGTGGTCATGCCCAGAAACGCATACAGCTTGCCCATCCATTCAGCATCACGCTTTGCTAAATAATCATTCACCGTTACCACATGAACACCGCGTTCGGGTAAGGCATTGAGATAAGCCGCTAAAGTTGCCATTAAGGTTTTACCCTCGCCGGTTTTCATTTCAGCAATTTTGCCTTCATTTAAAATCATGCCGCCAATTAACTGCACATCAAAATGACGCATACCGAAAACCCGCGTAGAGGCTTCTCTTACAGCGGAAAACGCATCTGGAATTAAGTCGTCCAGAGTTTCGCCTTGCGCTAGACGACCACGAAACTCCTGCGTTTTTGCTGCTAACGCCGCATCAGATAGTTTTTCGTATTCGGAAGCTAAGGCATTGATCTGTTTGACCTGCTTCATTTTCTTTTTGATAAGCCTATCGTTACGGCTTCCTACAACAAACTTAACCAGTTTACCCAACATGCTTTCTTCCAGTGTGACTTTAGTAAATGATTGAAAAGGTGGGCGATTATATACTGTCTACGCCTTGAGTGACAGATAAAAGCCCGTGTATTTGCACTTTGCCCGCTATGATATAGTGATGTTTGTGGTAATAAACAAGGTAACGCGTTTTAATTTTGTAGACTTAGGTCTTCGTAAACTGCACAATTTGAATGCTATTTTTATAAGCCGCAGGGTGTTGGGATCACTCATAACATAATAAATACCCCAGCTTGATTGATTACCTTGAGTAAATCACAGATCACCTGTATTTGATTGATATAATATAAAGAGGAGAGAACAATGCACGAATTAATTAAAAAACTATTAAATTACTTCCTAATCGGTGTTTTCGCGATTATTCCTATTGTTATCGTGTTGCAGATTATTATCTTTGTTAAAGGACTCATATCGGACTTATTTCGCGCCGTTTCGGTTTTTTCTGACAGTAATGTTTATACCGTACTTATTTTCATCATCAGTTTTGCGCTACTGGCTTGGATAGGACACACCATTGCCCAAAAAGGTGGTTCTTGGGTTATTAAAACATTTGACTTTGTTATCGATAGAATTCCTTTATTGAACACTATTTACCGCGTCACCAAAAAAGTCATCAATATGTTTTTGTCACACGACCAAGCTATTGCCAAAGAAGTAGTGTACGTTGAATACCCAAAAGAAGGAGTTTGGGTGCCTGCTTATGTGACCAACCGCCAAGATAACAAATATATATTATTTATTCCGACCTCACCCAATCCCACCTCTGGCTTTACTGTCATTGTCGATAAATCAAAAGTCATCAAATCTACGATGGATATTGAACAAGCCACCAGTTTTATTGTTAGCGTGGGTGTCGATTTCGATAAAGCCTCCGAAGTCAATCAATTACCTTAAAAGAGCAAACCATGAAATTAATAAGCCCGATAATAGCCATACTGGTGTTAGTTACTAGTACCGCTTGCAGTAAAGAAGAACCTCAAACAGAACCGCCTAAAGCTGACGCATCTGGTATCACTGGTATTATACATAATGAGAATGGACGTATAGACAGTGCCAAAAAAACCTTAGAGGATTCCAAGCAAATCAATCAAGTGATTATGGATTCTGCTGCACAACAACGCGAAAGCATAGAAAAAACCCAACAATAGCGAACCCTGCGCTGGAATTCGCTTTGCTTATTCCAGCGCAAAAACTGTCCGCCTTAGCTTCAAAACTCAATGGTTTCAGGCGCGACGCGTATCATTTCATCAATACTGGTTAAACCAGCGGCTACTTTTTCAGCAGCACTCAAGCGTAACGGGCGCATCCCTTCAATAATCGCTTGTTTTTGCAGGGCGGTGTTATCACAATCGGCGGTCATTAATTTTTTTAGGGCAGGGGAATTAACCAGTATTTCATAAATACCAATTCTGCCTAAATACCCTGTCTGGCGACACTCTAAACAGCCAACAGCTTGATAAACTTGTTCGGGTTTTTTGGCTTTAAACGGCGCGATTAAACTAAACCATTCTTCATCTTCAATAGTGACGGGGTTTTTACAAGACTTACACAATATCCGTAATAAGCGTTGCGCCATTACGCCTAATATTGTCTGTTGAATTAAATAATCAGGCACACCCAGATTTAATAAGCGCGTGATTGCTGAGGGGGCATTATTGGTATGCAGGGTAGAAAACACTAAATGCCCTGTCAGTGAGGCTTGTATCGCCATTTCAGCGGTTTCTAAATCTCGAATTTCGCCGACCATAATAATGTCGGGGTCTTGACGCATTAGGGTGCGAATGCCACTGGCAAAGGTTAGCCCAATATTCGGTTGCACCTGCATTTGGTTAAAACTGGGTTCGATTTGTTCAATTGGGTCTTCAACAGTACAAAGATTCACTTCTGAGGTAGCAAGGTGTTTTAGTGTGGAATACAGCGTGGTGGTTTTACCTGAACCGGTTGGACCTGTGACTAAAATAATGCCGTGCGAATGTTGAATTATTTTGTTCCAAATCGCCTGTTCATTGCTATTGAAACCCAGCTGTTGATAATTACGCAATAACACTTCAGGATCAAAAATACGCATGACGATTTTTTCACCAAACGCGGTGGGCATGGTGGACAACCGTAATTCAATTTCTAAG
>NQJH01000176.1 GCA_002256685.1 Methylococcaceae bacterium NSP1-2
AACGCAATGGTACTGGGCTATCCGCGCCATAGCTTTGTGTTAATGCCAAATTTTCAGCACTAGAGCCATCATCGGCAATAATGATTTCAAAATTTTTGTCAGTTTGTGCGTATAGACTGAGCAAACAGTGGCGTAATGCTTCAGCCCAATTGTAAGTAGTGACGATGACTGAGATTAGTTTCATTTTTGCGTGGTTTTTAAGTGTTGTAATGCCCACAATTTAACATATTTATAATATGCGCCTTCGGCATTAGAGATTGCCAACATCAAGCCTTGTTGCCCATCCAAAAATGCGGCTTTTAAAAAATAAGTCCGAATAAATGTCCACAGCCCTTTAACAATGGCTTTAGGCAATGAAGAACGCACGCCTTTTTCATACAATACCGTCGCGCCCAATGAAGAATAATGATTTACTTTGTGTAACACCTCTTCAAAATCGACAAACGCATCATGTAAAAATGGAGTATTCAAGCGAGCAATTTTGCCTGTCACAATAATGCGCTCATGTACGACATGATTAGTAAACTGTCCACATTCACGGCGAAATAAGCGCAACACATAATCTGGAAACCAACCGCCATGACGCATTTGTCGTCCGCAATAATTCGATAAACGCGGAATTTCAAAACCGTTAATGTCGTTTGTTTGCATGGCTTGCATAATTTCTGCTTTTAATTCAGCGGTGACAATTTCATCGGCATCAATGGATAACACCCAATCCCCTGTCGCTCTGTCCAAAGCCCGTTGTTTTTGAATACCAAAACCTTGCCAGTCGGTACTATAGACTTTATTGGTATAGGTACGGCAAATATTCACGGTGTCATCACTACTCCCTGAATCTAACACAATAATTTCATCCGCCCACGCGACGGATTGCAAACAGCCACCGATATGGGTAGATTCATTTTTAGTAATGATAATTACGCTTAAGGTTAAAACAGATTTCAATAGGGTCTCCCTAACGTCGAGTAACTAACTGATGTAACGCATTATTGTCCACGAAAAACACGAAAAGTACGAAAAAACTTCATAACACATGCTGGGGGGCGTTCGCTTTGTTTTTTGGTTTTCATGGATATGAGAACACAATGGTATAATTGAACCCTAGTAGAGTTTCTACAATAATATCAACAAACAGAGTAAAAAAGAGCCAAATAATGATTACGCAAAAAACCACCATTCATAAAAATCTATTATTGACTAGCGTGGCTATTTCAATGGCACTTGGAGGATGCGCCACCACAACAGGTTCTGATCCGAATGATGTTTTTCACGGCTGGAATCAGGGTACACAGTCATTTAATGACGATGTTGATAAAGCCGTTTTAAAACCCGTTGCCAAAGGTTATATGGCAGTAACGCCTGATGCTATCGATGAAGGGGTAACGAATTTTTTTAGTAACCTAAATGATATAGGGGTTACCGTTAATGACTTGTTGCAACTTAAATTTCTACAGGGCGGTATGGATTTGAGTCGATTTGTCATTAATACCACAGCGGGTGTTGCGGGTGTTTTTGATGTTGCAAAGTTAGTGGATTTACCTAAACATGATGAAGACTTTGGACAAACTTTAGGTTTCTGGGGCGTTCCAGCAGGTCCTTATCTGGTATTACCCTTTGCAGGTCCTAGCTCACCTAGAGATTTTGTCGGTCTTATTGGTGATGCCTTATTAAACCCATTAACTTATGTGTCTGCATTTGGCGGCTTGGCTGGCGGTGCGGCAACCGGTGGGGCGAATGCTTTAGATGTCACTGATACTCGCGCAGGACTGATGTCAACTGAGAAAGTGGTCAATGAAGGTTCTGTTAATCGTTATGACTTTATCAAAAATGCCTATGAACAGCACCGTGAATATTTGGTTCATGACGGCAACCCCCCTAGCAATGACCCTGATGTTGAGGAGGAGGTTGATAGTTCAAGCACTGCGCCAGCGGAAATGACCAACACCGCTAACAATAAAGCCATGCCATCAACAACCACAGGCACAACGACAACACCTTTACCTAACCCCAGTGGTCCAGCCCCTGTTATTAATAATTCTAAACACTTGCTGGAACTAACAGCTCCCGAAGAAAAAAAATAATATCGAGTCTAATATGTCTTATTCGAATGATTGGAGTGATATAGATACTCGACTTTATAAAAGATCAGTTAAGGCATTTAGTACCGTCAAAAATATGTTGAGTGTCAAAATGAAGCTTCATGCTGACACTCAAGTATCACAAGGCGATATTTTTTTATTCAATCATTTTTCCCGCTTTGAAACCTTTATTCCGCAATTTTTAATCTTCGAAAAAACCGGCGCGTACAGTTGTGCGATTGCGTCCAGTGAATTTTTTAAAGAAGACACAGTACTGTCGAGATACTTAAAAACCGTCGGTGTGTTTCCACATAATCATCCTCGCTTATTTCCTTTATTGGCGGCACAAGTATTACGCGGACGTAAAGTGATTATTTTTCCAGAAGGCGGCATGGTTAAAGATCGCCGCGTCATGGACAATCAAGGTCATTATAATATTTATTCCCGCATTACCGGTGAAAGACGCAAACAACACACCGGCGCGGCTGTCTTAGCCCAAGGCATAGAAGCTTTTAAAGCCACAATTCGCAACGCATACACCGCTAGAAATCATGCGCAATTATTACGTTGGAAAGAAGAGCTAGAATTCGATAGTCTCGATGAATTATTGCTATCAGCCCTGAAACCCACGCTGATTATTCCGGCTAATATTACTTTTTATCCAATACGCTCCGCCGATAATATGTTACTCACAGGCGTTGAGCTATTTGCCAAAAATCTAAGTTTTCGACAAACTGAAGAATTGTTAGTGGAAGGTAATATCCTACTGAAAAATACCGACATGGATATTCGTATGGGTAAACCCATCGACCCTTATGAAGTGTGGCATTGGTGGAATCGTTACCTGCTTGAATTGGTCGCCTCACAACTCACCAGTTTAGACGAAGTTTTTTCCCTGCATTTAGCACCGAAAAATTGGCAACAAAAATTACTGGGTGCGTATTTTAAAAAAAGTGCCGATGCTACCCGCGATCAATACATGAAAGAAATTTACACGCATGTGACGGTAAACTTAAGCCATCTAGCCGCCACTTTGATTATGTATTGTTTGGAAAACGGGCAGCAATACATTACCCATCAAGCTTTTTTCAATAGCCTTTATATTGCCGTCAAACGCATACAAGGCAACATACACATTAATTTACATCGAAGCTTACTCAATCCGCATGAATACAGCGACTTAACGTCGGGTACTAATAAACGTTTCGAGCAATTTATTTGCGTAGCCAAACACGCGGGTCTGATTAGTGAACAAGAATGCTGTTATTACTTTTTGCCTAAGCTACTGCAAGAATTTCATTTTGATAATATTCGCATAGAGAATCCGATTGCCGTTTATAACAATGAAGTCAGACCCATCACCGCCGTCCGCGAGGCGATCATTGATGCGTTGAATGATTGCGATAAAATTAATCCCCAACAGCTTGCTATCTGGTATTTTCATGATGAATGCCTTGATTTAGGTTGGGAACAACATGCGTATAGAAAACCCCGTTTTGATGATATTAATAGCCAAGAAACCGCCACCGCTG
Organism: Methylococcaceae bacterium NSP1-2; assembly: GCA_002256685.1. Lineage (GTDB taxonomy): Bacteria > Pseudomonadota > Gammaproteobacteria > Methylococcales > Methylomonadaceae > UBA4132. Next base: position 3,614 of record NQJH01000176.1, read on the forward strand.
ACCCCGCGCCTTTTTTTCTACAACCGACAAAAGCCAATGGCATGGGTGTCTTACTGATACACGGACTACTTGCGAGTCCCGCTGAATTAAGAAACTACGGTGAATATCTGCTACAACAAGGCTACACCGTGCTGGGTGTACGCTTAAGAGGTCACGGCTCATCACCTTACGCGCTGCGTGAACAAACTCACGAAGATTGGTACGCTTCAGTAGTGCGTGGTTTTACCATGCTTAAAGCATACACTCAGCGTATTTTTGTTACTGGATTTTCTACAGGTGGCGCGTTAGCCCTTAAACTAGCCTCAGAAAATCATCCAGAAATTATTGGCACAACAGCGATTGCCATACCCATAAAATTCACTAATCCTGCTTTTATGCTGGTCTTTTTATTACACAGTACTAATCGGCTGGTAGACTGGGTTTCAACCTACGAAGGTATTAAACCTTTTATTGAAAATGACCAAGAGCATCCGCTGATTAATTATCGGCATGTTCCCGTTAAAGCACTGTATGAACTAAGTCAGTTAATTCATGAAATGGCTGATTTCTTACCGCTTTGTACGCGCCCTATTCTCATTATGCACAGCGATAATGATCCTGTGGTCAAAGTAAAAAGTGCCTATAAAGTCATCGATGCCATCACCACCGCCAGCAAACAACTGAAAATTATTCACTCTACGCAACACGGTATTTTGCTGGAAAACATTGATAAATCGTGGGATGTTATTGATGAATTCATGGTCAACTGTGCGAATAAATTCGCGCCTACACAGATCCACTAAGACTTTTCAATTAAGTGTTTCAATGTTTGTTGTGCGTCGTATAAAGCCTAAATTGCATTGTCCAAACGCATTTGATGTGTCAACACTTTTCAGAACACAAAGTTAAGCAGCTTTATGCTGATTTTCAAATTCTACAGGTGACATTGTGTACGGGTACGCAGATTGTTTAACCGTGCGTTAATTCTATGGGTTGATTCATAGTATAATCTTCATATAAATAGCGTTTATCGGTAGTGGGTTAAATCTGGAGTCA